>NZ_LXJL01000029.1:0-29581 GCF_001641215.1 Gardnerella sp. 30-4
TTCTTAATTTTTACTTGATTCTCGTAACTTTTGAAGTAATTGCGTAACTTTTTCTGTAGTTCTTTCTGCAGGGCTAAGTTGCAAAATATCATGCGCGATTTCCGTGATTTCCGCACCTTTGGCACCTGCTGCAATTGCTAGGTTTGAAGACTGTAATGCCATATGACCTGCTTGAATTCCAGGGCCTGCTAGTGCGCGAAGAGCTGCAAGATTTTGCACCAAACCGAGCGCGGCAAGCGTGTTTCTAAAGTCGTTTGCGTTTTTGTAATTACCGATTTTGATCGCGAGTTTTGCCATTGGAAGCGATGAGATTGAGCCGCCAACAATGCCGATCTGTAGCGGAATTTCAATACTGCCATGGAGTATGGTTTTTCCGTTTAAAGTTTCGGTGTTCCACTTTGACAGTGGTAGGTAGCGACCGGAGCGCGCCGCCCACGCGTGTGCTGCCGATTCTAGCGCTCGCGTATCATTTCCTGACGCGAGCGCGGCTCCTGCGATTCCGTTTAGGATTCCTTTGTTGTGCGTGGCGGCGCGCGCAGGGTCGCTGGCGGCAAGCGCGCTCAATGCCGCGATTCGGCGCGCAAGGCGTTTTCCTTCGCTCTCTCGCTCAGAGTCTTCCAGCCGCCTGGATGCCAGTGCTTCAACCGGTATATGCACTTCTGCTGTGGTGGCAACGCGGCTGGTGTTTGTGAGTATTGCCACTAGCGCCTGCACACCGAGCCAGCTCTCCAGCTGGGCTTTGACGGCTTCGCCCATAGTGTTTACTGTGTTGGCGCCCATTGCGTCGCATGTGTCTACGTCAATCTCGAGCTTTGCGAAGCCGTGCAAAGCTGAAGCGCGGCATTTTCGCGCGCCGCCACCCCTTTTACTCATTGATGGGTGTGACTCGTTTGCAATGCGCAACAGTTCTGCAACCTTTTCTTTATCTTCAACGATTCTGCGCAAGCGCGCCGCCACGCTCCCGTCTGCGTCCTCAAAAGCTATTTGCGCTGTAGTCACGTATTGTGGGGAACGCGCAATAATTCCGTATCCAACGTCAGTCGCCGCGTCAAATCCAACGTCAGTCCCCGCGTCAAATCCAGCGCCAGTCCCCGCAGCAATTCGCGCCCCATTGCACGCAGCTGCAATCACGGACGGCTCCTCGGTTGCAACCAGCACGTCCCGCATTTCGCCGTTCACAATCAGCCCACGCACAACGCCAACCGGCAGCGTATACTTTCCAATTTGATGCTCAATCATATGATTTGCAACGTCTGCAGGAATTGTAGTATCAGAACTTTCCGCAAACTGTTTAAGCAAAAATGTTGCATCAGCATCGTTAATTGCGCCCTCATTTTGCAAGGTTTTTATGCGATTTTCCACGCTTAATTCGCGAAAAGCAGTCATCGAAATCACCTCATGATTTGTAGACTACGAATGCTTCTGATCGCTTCGCATTCTGACTTAGTTGTTTTGCAGTCTGACTTTATTGTTTTACATTTTGGCTTGATTGTTTCGCATTCTAATTTGCATAGAAACGCCGATTCCGCCGCCGACGCACAGCGCAGCAACTCCATTTAACTTATTGCTATCTCGCAAAGCGTATATAAGCGTCGTCAAAATCCTAGCTCCGCTAGCGCCCAGCGGATGACCGAGTGCAATTGCTCCACCGCGTACGTTTAGTTTTGACTCGTCAATATGAAGTTGCTCCGAAACGGCAATGCTTTGCGCTGCAAACGCTTCGTTTATTTCGAATAAGTCAATGTTGTCAACGCTGCTACCGGTCGCATTTAGCATGCGTTCCATCACATGTTTTGGAGCATATCCCATTAAATCTGGGTCGATTCCGCCTTCTGCGAATCCCACAATTTGCGCAAGATATTCAATTCCGTGCGCTTGCGCGTAATCTTTGCTCATAAGCACTAGAGCTGCAGCTCCGTCGTTAATTCCGCTTGCGTTTCCGGCAGTTACAGTCGATTCGTGCTTGCAAACTTCGTGCTTGCAAACTTCGTTCTCGCTAATTTCGTTCTTGCCAACTTCGCAAGTCGCGCCCGAAGTTTCTTCCGATGCTTTAAAAAGCGTGCGCAATTTCGACAACTGCTCTAAAGACGTATCTTCGCGAGGATGCTCGTCTTGAGTTATAACAGTTCCGTTTGCAAGCGTTACTGGCACAATTTCAGAAGCAAAATCGCCTCGTTTAATAGCGGCAACAGCTTTTTGGTGAGATTTAAGTGCAAAAATATCTTGTGCTTCGCGAGTGATACCAAATTTTGCTGCAACATTTTCTGCAGTAACGCCCATTGCGTCGCCAGTAAAAGCGTCGTTTAAGCCGTCTCGTTGCAAACCGTCAATAAGCGCAAAATTCCCGTATTTGTGTCCGCTAAATCGCGAATTAGTTGCGTAAAACGGTACGTTGCTCATGCTTTCAGTGCCGCCTGCAACAACAACTTGCGCATCTCCCATAACGATTGCGGATTGTGCTAAACGCACTGCTTTTAAACCGGATCCGCATACTTCGTTAATTGTCATTGCGCAGCTAGAAGTATCTAAGCCTGCTTTTAACGCAATTTGGCGAGCAACGTTTTGTCCGCTGCCTGCTTGTAATACGTTTCCAAAAATAGCTTGATCCACGTCGTGTGAGCTAATTCCAGCGCGTTCTATTGCTGCTTTTGCTGCGATTGTTCCTAAATCAACTGAGGAAAGCGAAGATAAGCTGCCGCCGAATTTGCCAATAGGCGTACGTACAGCGCTTGCAATCACCACATCAGTCATATGTTTAGCCACCTAATCAATTGTTTGTTGCAATACGTGTTGAAGTATACCAACCGGACTACTTTATCGTATTTTTCGACAAAATTACCATTTGCGAAAAATTTTTCTCGTTTCCTTCACAATTAAACGTGCTTCAGTGAGTTCGCTCACCCGAATCCGACATAAACTTTACAGCGGTGTGAAGTTTCGGTCGGCTACGCGCCTGAAAGCGGCATAAATTTTACAGCGTTGTAAAGTAACGGTCGTTTGCTCGCCAAATAGCGGCAGAAACTTTACAGTCGTGTAAAGTAATGGTCGGCTACGCGCCTGAATCTGGCATAAACTTTGCGCTCGTGTAAATTAAGGGTCGTATTTTCCCAAACCTCCTGAAGCTTTGCGCCAGTGCTTCTGCGAAAAGTGGTTTTGTAGCTTTGCGCCTGTGCTCTGCAGACGTTGCGTCTGTAGCTTTGCAGTAATGCTTTGCTAACAGCGATTATTTGTTGCTTAGTGAACTTTAACAGTATTGCTCTGCAGACGTTGAGTATTTATTGCTTAAAGAACACTAGCTTTGCGCTGCTGCACACACTACACCAGGCACTCCTACCACACCACAAAACACTAGCGGTTTTACTAGTAGTGAAGGGTGGGTGTTGCTTGGTCGGAACAAATATTCGTGCGGTGAGATTTGAGATTTTTCGCACTGAGCGCGGCGAACGTCAGAGCCGCAGGCTGCTGATTCGCCAAGGGAAGAAGAAAAATCGAAAAATCTCTGCGATAAAACGAGGTTATTAATGGTTAGCACGCAGAGTTTGGGGGATTTCTCTACGAGCGCTAAAAGAGGACTGATGGAGCAACATTCTTTAAAGAAAGGCGAACACAATAAACGCCTTTAACAGTCAAGGCGACTGAAGGACGGGACGCGCGAGGAGAGAAATCCCCCAAACTCGCGCCACGGCAAGCAAGAGCGGAGCGCTGTCCTCACGGCTAATCGCCGTTCGGCTGAGCTTGCACGGAAAGTCCACTGGACTTTCCGTGCAAGCTCACGCTCCGAATTGCTTTCGCGTGCTACGTTCTAAGCGCGAAAGCAGGTCGGAGCGCTACTTACGGAACGAAATCGACCCATCAACAGGATCCATCGCGTCAACAATCGCCAGCGAA
Source organism: Gardnerella sp. 30-4 (assembly GCF_001641215.1). Classification (NCBI taxonomy): domain Bacteria; kingdom Bacillati; phylum Actinomycetota; class Actinomycetes; order Bifidobacteriales; family Bifidobacteriaceae; genus Gardnerella; species Gardnerella sp. 30-4. The sequence goes on from NZ_LXJL01000029.1 coordinate 3,889, forward strand.
TCCAAATCATATCCGGCTTCACGAAGCGCATCTCCACCACCTTGGAAGCCCTTTTCGATAGCGATTCCAATGCCTGCAACGCTAGCTCCAGCATGATTGCAAATGTCGATTAATCCTTGTAGAGCTTTGCCGTTCGCCAAAAAATCATCCAAAATAAGCACGCGATCTTCCGCACTTAAATACTTACGTGACACAATCACCGGAAACTCGCGCTGCTTTGTAAAAGAAAATACCGTAGATACGTATTGGTCGCCATCGAGATTAATTGACTGAGCTTTCTTTGCAAAAACCACAGGAACTCCACCAAAATGGCGTGCTGCAACACATGCGATTCCAATACCAGAAGCCTCAATCGTAAGAATCTTAGTAATATTTGCGTCGCGGAAATGCTCAGCCCAAGCGGCTCCCATATGATCAAATAAATTCACATCGCACTGGTGGTTCAAAAAAGCGTCTACTTTTAATACATTGCCTGGTTTTACGATACCATCTTGGAGAATGCGTTCTTCCAATTCTTGCACGATGCGCCCCTTCTTACGAACAATTACTTGCAGTACGCTCAAGCATACCCACGTTCGTGACACAATACGAGTAAAAACGACTGCAGCATGTGGTAAACCTGATTAGATACGTGCGCAATTAAAACGTGGGGGCGTTTTATTGCTGAAGCTAAAACGTAGGTAATTGGCAGCATCAATGGAGTACAAGTATGAGCGTAAGTATGGGCGCAAGTATGAATGCAAATATGAGTGCAAAAGATAGCGATTATGGATATGTAAGTGATTTGTTGGGGAATCCAGTTGATTCGTTCGATTCTGACAATCATTTTTACGAGAATGTTGCGGATGCGAATGATTATGCCAACTACAGTTACGACGAGTATGCTGACGCTTACGCTAAAGAGCCTGATTTTACGCAGCAAGAATATGCGTCTGATCAAGAATCAGTGCCTCCTCAAGAATCTCAAGAATATTCCCAAAATTCTGCACATTCTAGAGTTGCAGTTGACGCGCAAAAACTACTCGACGGCTTAAATCCGCAACAATCTCAAGCAGTCCAATACGACGGACCGGCACTGCTTATTGGAGCAGGAGCTGGAAGTGGCAAAACGCGAGTTCTTACGCGAAGAATAGCTTGGATATTAAGCCAAAAAGGTGCCTGGTCAAGCCAAATTCTTGCTATCACTTTTACAAACAAAGCAGCTGCCGAAATGCGTGAACGTTTAAGCAATCTTATTGGCAGCGAAGCAAATACTATGTGGGTTTCGACGTTCCATTCTGCATGTGTGAAAATACTTCGCAGATCAGGACAGTATATTGGCTTAAAATCAGGCTTTTCTATTTACGATACTTCCGATTGCGAGCGATTAGTAAAAATTATTGCAACAGAGCTTAACGTTGATATTAAGCGTTTTACGCCACGCAGCATTTTGGGCAAGATTTCGGATTGCAAAAATAGTTTAATCACTTGGCGTGAGCAACTAGACATGTATGCTAACGATTACAAGCCGGGTGTTGCAGGTCAACAAATTGCGCACGCTGGCAATTCTGAAGCCGTTTACGCAACTATTTATGCGGAATATCAGCATCGTTTATCTCAAGCAAATGCGGTTGATTTTGACGATTTAATTATGCGAACTGTGCAACTCATGCGCGAAGTACCAGAAGCTGCGCAATATTACCGTCATAAGTTCCGCTATATTCTCGTAGACGAGTACCAGGATACGAATCACGCTCAATACGAGCTTATTCGCGAGCTTGCAGGAGTGGATGTAAAACAAAATAGTGCGTGTGTAAAGCAAAATAACGCAAATGCATCTCAGCAAAATAGCACTCCTGCATCAATCACAGTTGTAGGCGACTCCGACCAGTCGATTTACGCTTTTCGCGGAGCAGATATTCGCAATATTCAAGACTTTGAAAAAGATTTTCCAAACGCTACAACTATTATGCTTGAGCAAAATTATCGCTCTACGCAAACTATTTTGGATGCTGCAAACGCAGTTATTTCGCATAATCAAGGACGAAAGCCTAAAAAATTGTGGACTGCATTAGGTAAGGGCGCTCCAATTACCGGTTATGCAGCAGACAGCGCTCAACAGGAAGCAGCTTGGGTTGCGCAAGAAATAGCGCGATTAGCAGGTGAGGAGGGTGTTGCTTATTCGGATATGGCGATTATGTATCGCGCTAATGCACAGTCTCGTTCGCTAGAAGATGCGCTCGTTAAAGCAGGTCTTCCGTATCAACTTGTTGGCGGCACAAAGTTTTACGAGCGACGTGAAGTAAAGGATGCGCTCGCATACTTGCAATCTATGGCAAACCCGGATGACGATGTGAATATGCGCCGAATTTTGAATGTGCCTAAGCGTGGGCTTGGAGCGCGTGCGGAGGCTTTGCTAACGCTTTACGCTCAAACACAAGGAGTTAGCTTCTGGCAAGCTTTGGAGCATTTGGAGTCAATCGAAGGCATGCCAACTCGCACTGCAACCAAGCTTAAAGAGTTCCGCGAGCTTATGCACAATTTAATTACTTGTATGCAAAACGATGACTCGAAACCTTCTAAAGTTATTGACAGCATACTGAACGACAGTGGTTTGCTGGAGGATTTGCAACGTTCTGAAGATCCTCAAGATGCCGCTCGCGTGGATAATTTGTCGCAATTGCAGTCGGTTGCAGCTGAGTATGAGCAGAATACGCCGGATGCTAGTGTTGCTGGATTCCTTGAAACGACGGCGCTTGTGGCTGATTCGGATCAATTGCCGGATGAAAATGAGGACACTGGTAAAGTTACGTTGATGACGCTTCACACAGCTAAGGGCTTGGAGTATCCGGTTGTGTTCCTAACTGGCATGGAGCAGGGAACTTTTCCGCATTCTCGCGCTTTGGAAGACGATGGCGAGCTTTGCGAGGAGCGTCGTCTTGCTTATGTTGGTATTACTCGAGCTAAGCAGCGTTTGTATGTTACTCGTGCTGCTGTTCGTGCGCAATGGGGGCAGGCTCAAGATATGCTTCCAAGCCAGTTTTTGGATGAGATTCCAGATAATTTGATTGATTGGAAGCGCAGAGAGTCTGATGTTGAGCGTTGGGGCGCTTCGTCTAGACGCGGCGATGATTTCGATAGCGATTTTGATAGTGATTTCGGTGGCGATTTCGGTGGCTGGGATGACGATTATAGCGATGCGTTTAGTGAAAAAACAACTTATGGTGGAAGCAGTTACGGTTCTGAAAAGTCGCATGGCTCTAAGTCTTACGGAAGAAATAAATCGTATGGCTCTAAGTCTTACGGCTCTTCTTACGGAAAGTCTTATAGCAAGTCTTACGGATCTTCTTATGGCTCGTCTTACGGCTCGTCTTATTCTAAATCGAATTGGTCTAAGTCAAGTGCAGTAAAAACGCGCAAAGTTACTGCAAAAACTGCGACTTCAACAAGCGCAACAAAAGTTGGTTCAACTTCTGCAGTTATGAATAAAGACAATCATCTAAATATTCAAGACTTCCAAGTTGGCGACAAAATTACTCACGATACTTACGGCTTAGGAACCGTGTTAGCAACGCAAGATAAGGGCAGAAACTCAATTATTACAGTCGATTTCGGCTCCGATGGAGTAAAGCGACTAATGCTTAGAGTTGCACCAATCGAAAAATTGTAAAATCTTTTATTTATGCACTTTAATGTAAGATAAATTTTTAACAAGGACGTGGCGTTTGCTGGTGTGAGCGCTGAGAAGCGTGTTGCATTAACGAAAATGTGACACTAAAAAATAAAAACATACATTTCATGAGGTATAAATTATGAAAAACAAATTATTCGCATCAATTCCTGCAATTATTTTCGGTTTGCTTATTGCCGTTGCACCATTGACGTTTGCAAAGCCATGCTCAACCGGAGGCATGCAAAAAATGCATATGATGATGCAACCTATGGCATGCTACTACACAGGTCGTGCAGCTGTTGGAATTGGCTTAGTTATTGCAGTACTTGGAATTATTGCGCTATTTGTTAAAGAAAATGTTCGCATTGGTTTAAATATTGCTGTAGTTGTGAACGCTTTGCTTATGCTCGCTGTTACAACATTCCTTATTGGCGTGTGCAAGAGCCCAATGATGCACTGTGCATCGGTTATGCGTCCAACACTGATTGTTCTGTCTGTGCTCGCATTAGTGTTCGCAGCTGTTTCCGTGTATTTGGATAATAAAGAAAATTAATAGTTCAAATAGTTCGAAAAGCTTAACAAAGCAAAATTATGCGCACTATTACGCTAAAGCGATTGCCGCTGGAAAATCTTAAACGCAAGCCATTGCGCACGGCTGCACTTATTGTTGTATCTGCGTGCTTGTCTGCAATATTTTTCGGCGGCTCGCTGATTTCTATGAATCTTGAACGCGGCTTGAACAGTATGCGAGAACGCATGGGAGCCGATATTATGGTTATCCCTCAAGGTACGCATACTAAAGCAGAAGCGCTGCTTACAAACAGTGGTTCAAGCACTTTTTATTTCACTAACAATATTGAGAATTTAGTAAGACGCTCTCCGGGTGTGCAAAAGGCGAGTGCACAAACGTATATTTCTTCGCTTTCTGCAGGATGTTGCGCTGAAAAATTACAAATTATTGGTTTTGATCCCGATTCTGATTTTGTTATAGGTCCTTGGATTTATTCTCAACATAAGCAGAAGTTGCAAAAAGGCGAGATGATTGCTGGCGCAAATGTAATCGTGTCTTACATGAATACTGTTCGTCTTTTTGGACACCAATGGCCTGTAGCTGCGCAGCTTGCAAAAACCGGCACAAGCATTGATAATTCAGTGTTTGTGCGACGCGAAAGTGTGCCGCAAGTAGTTGAGTATTCGACGAAAGTAGGGCATACCGCTATTCCAAAGGAATATGCCAAAAAAGCAGTTTCTGCAGTTCTTGTAAAAGTACAAAAAGGTTACAGCGCGAAAGAAGTTGCAAAAAATATCCGCAAAACAACTGGTCTTTCAAGCATTGGCATAGTTTTTCCGGGCGGAATTACAGCAACTACGCAAGCTAATCTTGGTGTTTTTACTCGCACGTTGACTTTTATAATTGCTGCGTGCTGGCTAGTTGGATTGCTAGTTTTAGTTGCAGTGTTTTCAACATCTGTAAACGAGCGTAAAAAAGAGTTTGCTTCTCTTCGCATACTTGGCACAACAAGAAATATGCTTTTAGGTGTTGTAGTTAGAGAATCTACGATACTTGGCTTAGTTGGTGGCGTATTGGGTGTTGCGTCTGCAAGTCTTATATTGTTCCCTTACAGTTCTCTTATTTCTGAACAATTGCAGCTTCCGTATTTGGAAGTGACTGCTCTACCAGTAGCAGTGCTTATGTTAGCGTCTGTGCTACTTGCGCTTGTTGCAGTTGTTGTAGCTTCAGCGCTTACTACATTGCGTATTGCTATGCGCGAAACGTATTTGACACTTAGGTCAGGTGAGTAAGTATGGAAGATAAGAGTCAAAAACTGCCAAGTAATGAGTTTGATAGTTTACCTGTTGTTGAACTTACTCGTGTAACTCGCGAATTTATGCGCAGAAAGCACAAATTTTTTGCAGTAAATAACGTGAGTTTTGCGCTAAATAGCGGCGATTTTGTGGCAATCGTTGGAAAGTCAGGTAACGGAAAATCTACTTTACTAAATTTGATTGCTGGGTTATTGAAGCCAACGCATGGAAGTGTAAAAGTTTGCGGCGAAGAGATTTCTGAACGCACTTTTAGTGATGTCAAGATGTCTCGTTTGCGCGCATGTGATATAGGTTTTGTGACGCAATCGCAGACGCTTTTGCAAAATCTTACTGTGCATGACAACATACTTTTACCTGTGCAAATTGCAGCTAATGCTTGTGAAGTAAGTAAGTCTGCTGAAAGTAAGTCTGCTGAAAGTAAGTCTGAAGTAAGCGAAGATTCAAACGAGACTCGCGCGTTAGAACTTTGCAAGCAATTGCATATTGAAGATTTACTGTGGTGCTACCCAAGTGAGCTTTCGGGTGGTGAAATGCGTCGCGTAATGATTGTGCGCGCGCTGATAAACAATCCGAAGCTTCTTATTCTTGACGAGCCTACTGGCGATTTGGATTTAGAGCATACTCGCATAGTGGTGAAAATGTTGCGCGAGGCTGCAAAAAATGGTGTGGCAGTGCTCATGGTAACTCACGATGTTGAGGCTGCTCGCTGTGCGGATCGCACATACACAATGGATTGCGGATTGACTTGCCGGAGCGCTTGAAGCGTAGCGCGCGAAGGCACTTCAATCCGGAAACTCGCTAAAGTTGGAAGTCCAGTGGACTTCCAACGCGAGTTTCGCAAGCGAGCGCGTTACTCGCGCGAGCGTTTTGGCTGGTTTGTGGAACATTTGCCGGGGAACTTACAACGTGAGTTTCGCGCTCAGTACGAAAATATCAACAATTATTCTTACGGGTGTGTAGAATCAGAAACGATGCCTATTTTGTGTAAGCATCATCTGGAGCCTTAGCCCATCAGTGGGTCGGCGCGCGGTAGTTATGGCGTTATTTCAACGTTTTAATACTTGCACGTTCGTGTGTTAGCACGAAGAAGCACTGGAGAGGCCGGCTCAGCGTGAGTAATTTTTAGGCGATTTTGCAATCGACTAAAAACTTGGTTCACGTTCCGTTCAGATAACGACAGAATTAAAGGATTAGTTATGACTAATATTCAGCGTTCTCGCCGTCAGGTGCGTCTTTCTCGCGCCCTCGGCATCGCTTTGACCCCAAAGGCTCAGCGTATCTTCGAGAAGCGTCCATATGCTCCAGGTGAGCACGGTCGCACTCGTCGTCGCACCGAGTCCGATTACGCAGTACGTCTTCGCGAGAAGCAGCGTCTTCGCGCTCAGTACGGTATCTCCGAGAAGCAGCTTCGTGCTGCTTACGAGAAGGGTACGCACACTGCAGGCCAGACCGGTGACGCAATGCTCACCGATTTGGAAACTCGTCTTGATGCTTTGGTTTTGCGCGCAGGCTTTGCTCGCACCACCGCCCAGGCTCGTCAGTTTGTTGTACATCGTCATATTTTGGTTGATGGCAATCTTGTTGATCGCCCATCTTACCGTGTGAAGCCAGGTCAGACCATTCAGGTTCGTGCCAAGAGCCAGACCATGGTTCCATTCCAGATGGCTGCAGAAGGCGTTCATCGCGACGTTTTGCCAGCAGTTCCTGGTTACCTCGATGTGAATCTTGCCTCTTTGAAGGCTACTTTGACTCGTAAGCCGGAAGTCGATCAGATTCCAGTTGAAGTCAACATTCAGTACGTCGTCGAATACTACGCTCGTTAATTCGCCGATTTAATTCTTAAGGACATACCGCTTGACCCCTGTTGCGCGTTCGCGTGGCAGGGGTCAATGCGTTTTTGTCGATTTCATCGGTTGGTTTGGTGTTTTCGACAGTTTCGTTGCGAATTTTGTTTATTTCACCAAATGGTTTGGTGTTTTCGACAGTTATGTACCGCTTAGTGCAATAATGGAGCTATGTTGCTGCATCTTTATTTAGTGCGTCACGGACAGACGCTATTTAATCGCTATAATCGACTGCAAGGCTGGTCAAATTCTCCGCTTACTGAAAAAGGTTTGAAAGATGCGGACACGGCTGCAAAAAAGCTAGAAAATATTGCTTTTGCTGCAGCTTACTGTTCGGATACTACTCGCGCGCAAATCACAGCACAACGTATTCTCGATGCAAATGAAGCTGCCGGTAACGTGCGCCCGACGCTTATAAGCGATATGCATTTTCGCGAGCAATGCTACGGCTATTTTGAAGGTCAAGATATGCAAATGGCTTGGTGGGCTGCAGGAGCGCCTCACGGAGCGCACACTTATAACGAAATCGTTGAAAAATTTGGGCTTGCAGCCACGCGTGACATGCTTAAAGAAGCGGATCCTTTTCACGATGCCGAATCAGATATCGAATATTGGACTCGCGTAGAAGAAGGTTTTGCGTTAATTGCTTCAAATTCTTTGCTTAACGATGGAGATAATATTTTGCAAATTTCGCATGGCAACACTCTGCTAAGTCTTATGCACCGTTTTGCGCCTGCAGGCTACGATTTAAGCGAACGTCCTCAAAACGGAAGCGTAACCAGACTTGATTTTGACACTACCAAACCTATTGATAATGCCATTACTATTCGAGGCTATAACGAGTAGATTCTACTGTTTAACTTTGTTATATGCGTCTTTACCGTTCGTTAATCTTAAGTCATTGCGAAGGGTTTTAATACGTAGTTTGATTTGCTGTTGTATGGCTTTTGATACTGCGAAATCTTAGGCAAAATGGTATAGAAAGAGGTTACGATGAGCGTTGGAGACATAGCTGCTCTTATTGCTGCGATTGCGTTTGCCGTGCTTTCTGGCTTTTTGATTTATCCGTTAATCAGATTAGGCAGATTGTTTGATCAGATTGCGAAAACAATTAAAGAGTCGGGTGAGCATGCGATGCCGGCAATCGATGAGTCTGTTACAACTATTAAGCAAGTTAATAAGACTCTTGACGACGTAAACGCTGTTTCAGGAGCTACTCGCACAACCGTTACAAATATTAGTGCTCTAACAGATTTGTATGGTGCTTTCCTTGGAAAACCGCTCGTAAAAATTGCAGCTGCCGGTTACGCTCTAAAAGATACTGTTTCTTCTTTCTTCAATAAGCCGACTGTGCCAACAGACAAGAATAGTGCCAATCGTAACGCTTCAAAAGAATCCTCTGACAAGAATGCAACTAATAATGCAAGCAGGGGGGAGTAATGTTCAAGCGTTTATTTTGGATGTTTGTTGGCATTGTAATTGGTGTTCTTACAGTTACGAAGGCTCGTGCATATGTTAAAGCAAAAATGCCGTCTTCTGCTAGTCGTTTTATATTTGATGAGGAACCGAAAAATATCACATTGCGCACAGTAATGGGATTGTTTAAAGATTTCAATACTAGCCGTAAAGAGCATGAAGCTGAGCTTAATTCTCGTTATGCTAATCGTAGAAATAGGGAATTTTAAATAAAAAACGAGTTTTTCATAATTTCGTTACTTTGCTAAGTTTAGTTAAGTTAAGTTAAGTATTGAAGTACTATATTGAATGTTTGCATGATTGCGTCGTGCGTCATGCGGCACGATTTCGTGTGAGCGTTGCATGTGGCTTTTGTTTATGACAGTTATTTGTGACGGTTTGCGTGGGTCTTGCTAAAAATTACACAAGGAGTTCGTACGTATGCGCACAGCAGAAATTGCAAAGCGTTATCTTGACTATTTTGCTAAGAATGGTCATATGGTTGTTCCTTCGGCTTCTCTTATTTCGCCGAACCCAACTACGTTATTTACTATCGCAGGCATGGTGCCGTTTATTCCTTACTTGCTCGGAGAGCAGACGCCTCCTTCGCGTCGTATGGCTTCGAATCAGAAGTGCGTTCGCACTCTAGATATTGACGAAGTTGGTAAGACTACTCGTCACGGCACCTTCTTCCAGATGGTTGGTAACTTCTCGTTTGGCGATTATTTTAAGGAAGAAGCTATTCACTACGCTTGGGAGCTTTTAACTAGTCCTCAAGATAAGGGCGGCTACGGTTTTGACCCTGAAAAGCTTTGGGTTACTACTTATACTGACGACGATGAAGCCCGCGCAATTTGGAAGAACGAAGGCTTCGACCCAGAGCATATGCAAGTTTTCGGTATGGAAGATAACTTCTGGACTACCGGCGGTCCTGGTCCTGGCGGCCCATGCTCCGAAATCTACGTGGATCGCGGTCCTAAGTATGGTCGCGACGGAGGCCCAGCTGCTGACGAATCTCGCTTTATTGAGATTTGGGATTTGGTTTTCGAAAATTACCAGGTAGATAACGTCAAATCTAAGACTGATTTGCATATTGCTGGCGAACTCGATCAAAAGAATATTGATACTGGCGCTGGTTTGGAGCGTTTGGCTTACCTTATGCAAGGTAAGGAAAATATTTACGAAACTGACGAAGTTTACCCAGTTATTGAAGCTGCAGAAAAGCTTAGCGGCGTAAAGTACGGCGATAATAATGATGCTGACGTGCGTTTCCGCGTTGTAGCAGATCACGTGCGTTCCGCTTTGATGATTATGAGTGATGGCGTGCGCCCAAGTAATGTTGGCCGCGGCTATGTGCTTCGTCGTCTTCTTCGCAGAACTGTTCGCGCAATGCGTATGCTTGGTGTGCAAGATCCAGTTTTACCAACCTTGTTCCCAGTTTCTAAGTCTGCTATGGAGCCAAGCTATCCAGAGCTTAACGATACTTTCCACGAGGTTAGCGAAGCGGCTTACGGTGAAGAGGACGCTTTCCGTCGCACTCTTGAAAAGGGCACAACTATTCTCGACTTGGCTGTTGAAAAAGCTAAGAAAGAGCACAAGGATGACCCTATGGTTGGCGGCTCTGACGCGTTTACTTTGCACGATACTTACGGCTTCCCAATTGAGCTTACTCTTGAGATGGCAGCCGAGCAGGGTGTTAAGGTCGACGAAGCTAAGTTCCGCGATCTTATGAGCGAGCAGAAAGGTCGCGCTCGCGCTGACGCTTTGAAGAAGCGTCACAATGTGGACGTTAGCGTTTACGACGATATTAAGAAGTCGCTCGAAAAGCCAATCGACTTCCTCGGTTACACCGACTTCTCAAGTCGTTCAAACGTTTTGGCAATTGTTGAAGCAGGCAAGGGTTCTGTTAAAAGCGTCACAGCTCCTGCAAACGTTGAGATTATTCTCGATCGCACGCCATTCTATGCTGAGCGCGGCGGTCAGATTGCAGATCAAGGTGAGATTATTTCCGACGACGGCGCAATTTTGGAAGTCGACGATGTTCAGCGTCCAATCAAGGATTTGATTGTTCACAGCTGCCGACTTACTGAAGGTACTTTGAGCGTTGGTTCTCCTGTAAACACGAATATTGATCAGGTTCGCAGGGCTGCGTTGGCGCGTTCTCACACCGCTACTCACACTCTTCACAAGGCTTTGCGCGAAGAGCTTGGTCCACAGGCTACTCAGCGTGGTTCTGTAGTTGATCCAGATCGTTTGCGCTTCGACTTCCAGTGGCCAAAGGCTGTCGATAAAGATGCGCTTTCTCGCGTTGAAGCTCGCGTAAATGAGCGTATTCGTGACGATTTGCAGGTAGTTCCTAAGGAAATGCCAATCGACGACGCTTTTAAGCTTGGAGCAATGCACTTGTTCGGCGAAAAGTACGGCGATGTTGTGCGCGTTGTTGAAATCGGCGACGGTTGGAGCCGTGAGCTTTGTGGCGGTACTCACGCTAAGAGCACTGGAAAGATTGGTATGGTAACTATTCTTTCCGAGTCTTCTATTGGCTCTGGTGTGCGCAGAATCGACGCTCTTTGCGGTGAAGCTGCGTACGAGTATGGCGCTCGTGAACACACTTTGGTTGCGCAATTAGCAGACATGGTTAACGCTCGTCCAGACGAGTTAGCTGAACGTTTGGAATCTTTGCTTAACAAGATGAAGGATTCTGATCGTAAGCTTGCATCTGTTTACGAAGCTCAATTAAATGAAGCTGTACCAACATTAGTTGATGAAGCAAAGAATAGTAACGAAAAAGTTAAGTTGGCTCTTAAGAATGTTGGCAACTTTGGCTCATTCGATGCTTTGCGTAAGACAGTTCTAGATATTCGCGCTCGTTTAGGTGAAGATGCTCCAGTGGTTGTTGCACTTGCTGGTGTTAATGAGGACGATCGTCCAATGATCGCAGTCGCTACAAACGAAGCTGCTCGCGGTCTTGGTGCTAAGGCTGGCGACTTGGTGCGTACTGCTTCCAAGGTGCTTGGTGGCGGCGGTGGCGGCAAGCCAGACTTCGCTCAGGGCGGTGGTACAGACGCTTCTAAGATTGATGAAGCTCTCGAAGCTGCGAAATCAGAAGTAGCTAAGCTCGCCTAGTGCGTGTCTTACAGCTTAAAAATTTACGAATCATACCAAAAGCAACACGAAATATGGTGTGGTTAGGTATTGATTTAGGTGACGCAAGGGTCGGACTTGCACTTTCCGACCCTGGTCTCACCTTTGCACATCCTATTGGTAATGTGCAAGTGTTTGGAGATTCCTTCCGTGCTATAGATGAAGTGCTTGAAGTTATTGAAGATAACAATGTAGAAAAAGTTGTTATAGGCTTGCCTTTGCAACTCGATGGCACTGAAGGAAAATCTGCTAAAAAAGCTCTGCGCTGGGGGAAGAATCTAATAAAACGCATGCAAATATTGCATGATGAAAAAGATTGGGCATTGGATTATATGCCAGAAGTAGTTTGGAAAGATGAGCGTTTGACAACAGTAAGTGCTCATCGTCAGCTTTTGCAAGCAGATCTTTCTACTAAAAAGCATCGCCCAATGGTGGATCAGCAGTCGGCAGTGTTGATTTTGCAGTCTGCTCTCGATTCAAAATATGCGCAACAAAACTAGTAAAAGTAAATGAACAAAAGTTAGAAAGTAGAAGAGGAGTGTCAAATGTCTGATAGTTTTGATGAGTTCTTTGACAATCATGCACAATGGACTGAGCATGATGATTCTCCTTCATCGTCTACTTCTAACGGTTCAGATTCGTCAGGAAAATCTCGCAAACGAGCAAAAGCGCGTCTTGCTGCAAAGAAGCGTAAACGTCGAGCAAAAGCAGTTTTAGCTATATTGATTGTGTTCGTGCTATGTGTTGTTGGTTACGTTGGATACAGTGCTGTGCGTGCGTGGCGTTTGTCTCAGAACAGTGAAGCTGTTGCAGATTGGTCGGGTCCTGGTTATGGATCTGTTGAGTTTACAGTCGATACTGGCGAAGGCGCTATTACAGTTGCTGAAAAACTAGTGAAAGCGAATGTTGTTAAATCGCAAGCTGCATTCACTTCAGCTGTTTCTGCAAATAATAAAATTTTGTATCCTGGCGTTTACTCACTGAAAAAACATATGGCTGCTATTGATGTAGTTGATATTCTTTCAGATCAAACAAAAGCAGGCGGATTCCTTGATGTTCGTGCAGGGGATCACGCAGCAGACGTTTTGCAAAAAGCTTCAACATTATCTGGAATAAGTTTAGATAAATTCAAGGCTGCGTTAGCTGATGGCGCCGCAGGAATTCTGCCTGCTGAAGCAAACGGTAGCGTTGAAGGCTGGCTAGAGCCTGGAGTTTATAACGTAAAAGCTATGAAAAGTGCGGATGCTATTCTTTCCGCAATGATAAAAAAGCGTATTGAAAAACTTGATTCTCTTGGAATTCCTAAAGGTAAAGATAGAGAAAAAGCCTTAATTATGGCGTCTATTGCCGAAGCTGAAGTGAATAATCGCGAATATTATGGCAAAGTTATTCGCGTAATACTGAACCGTTTGGCAAAAGATATGCCGTTAGGAATGGATTCTACTGTTGGTTACGGCGCAGGAGTAAAACCTATTAAACTCACGCAAGCAATGCTTGACGATGCAAATAATCCGTATAATACACGTATTCATAAGGGTTTGACCCCTACGCCTATTGGCATTGCTGGCGACAGCGCGTTGCTTGCAACCATTAAGCCTCAAGATGGTCCATGGCTTTACTTCGTCACTACGAATTTGAAGACTGGTGAAACGAAGTTTGCGGATAACAAAGACGACTTTTTGAAATTCCGCGACGAGTACAAGCGCAATAATCCCGAAGGCAACTAAACTAAGCTTATTTTTGTTTGCTGTGGCGTGAGTTTTGGGGGATTTCTCTCCTCGCAAGTTCCCGTCCTTCGTCGCTCTGGCTGTTAAAGATTTTACTGTCTGCTTTGTTCTTAAGGAATGTTGCCTCCTCAGTCCTCTTTTATTGCTCGTAGAGAAATCCCCCAAACTCTGCGTGCTTAATCATTAATAACCTCGTTTTATCGCAGAGATTTTTCGATTTTTCTTCTTCGCTTGGCGAATCAGCAGCCTGCGGCTCTGACGTTCGCCGCGCTCAGTGCGAAAAATCTCAAATCTCTACCACRYGAATATYMRYACRACCGAGTGGTAGTGAGTATTGAAATTTAACATAGAGTGTGTAATGTATACAAATACGCAAAAATGTATAAATGCATAAAATAATTGCGTTTTATACTAAACATGTGTTTAGAATCACCATTAAAACTGTAATCTAGCTTACATTTGTTATGAAAGTTTTCGCCCCAAAAATCTGCTAAAAATGTTGGAATAAAGCCTCTGGGGGGGGGGGCTTCATAGGCTATACATTATAACAAATACGTTGCAAAATATTCGTATATTCGGTATTATTGAATGTAAATCTCAATAAAAGAGATTGCGCTTTTGAGAGCTGAGCAGAAGTTTCATATGTATTTGACCGTAGTTCGATCAGCGTTTGATTACTGCACAAAGCTCTTCACTAATAAATTCATAAAGACTTGTTCAGAGAGAATCTGGTATTCAAGGAGATACACAATGGCTAATTCAAATTCCGGAAGGCATGCACGCAAGGTTACATTGGATGCTGCAGTAAGTAATGCGATTGCTAAGGCTGTGGATGCACGCAAGGTGGCAGCATTTACGGTTGGAGCCGCTGGCGTGTTGGCTGGTGCGGCGTTCGCTTTTGGAGCAACTCCGGCAATGGCGGCGGAGAATGGTGCTGCGGCTGGTGCGGCTTCGGTTCCTGTTGAGGCTGGTAAGAAGCCTGGTGTTGAGGCTGAGAATAAGGATGCTGCTAAGTCTGATAAAGCTAAGGAAGAGGTTAAGAAGAATCAGACTGATGTTAATAAAGATTCTGAGCAAAAGTCTGAAGAAAAGAAGCAGCCTGAAGAGAAACCTGGCAAGACTAATCTTGAAAAGAAACTGGCTAACAAAACGAAAACTTCTACGCAGTCTGTAGTAAAGGTTGACGGTGAGGCTGGTGTTACTGAGACTGAACAGAAGACTGCGAGTGTTGAGTCTGTAGATAATAAGGCTACAGATAGCACTGCTGCTACTGATAAGACTGCAAATAGCACTCCTACAGCAAATTCCGCAAGGAAGCGTTCAAAGCGTGCAACGGTTGAAGATAAGCAACTTGATGATACTAAGCCTGAAAATCAGGATCGCGCTTCTAATGATACAGCAAATCAAGATCTTAATAAAATTACGCCAGCTGCTCAAGCAGATGGAAGCACCAAGATTGAAATTAACGATAATAATGCTGACTCTGTACCAAATGCGTATGCTTGGGGAAGCTCAGACAACACGTATAGCGTAAATGGCGAAAAGCACACTGTTACTTTCCATTTTGCAGCTCCAAAAGATGGTAGCAAGATTACCAGTATTGCTATTTTCCCTGCTAGGACAAATGGTTTCAATAATGCAAAAAGTGAGAGAGGTATTGATTTTTACTCGAAAGATCCAAACAAACATCAAGCCTATTCTGGCGAATATATATTTACTGCTAATTCCGATGGATCTGCAACTCTTACGATGAGCACTCTTTTTAGGGATGGTAACCTTAATGGCGGTGCTGAGAAGTATACAGCCAGTCGCTCTATTTTCGTGTATGTAACTAAAGATGGTAGTAATAAAGAAACTATTGCTTATAAAACAAACGTATTTCGCGCTGTAACGCTTGTGCCGCCAAAGACTTCCGGGTCAGTGGTGCTGAAATATAATCAGCCTCTTACGGCAGAAAAGGTTCAAGCAGCAATTATTGAAGCTGGCAATATTAATACTGAGCGTAGCGATAAAAAGTCGGTAAATGATCAGCTTTCTGGAGCGTTTACGCAAAATATTAACGTAAAAGCTGATGGTGCTTACGACAAGACTACGTTTAATGCTATTAATGCTAAAAAAGCTGGCGATGATAATACTTACGTAGTTGGCGCGAAGACGCTTAACACTTATATGGTTACGGATTTGGGCTTTAAGTCGCAAGCTATTCCGCTTACCGTTGCGCGCTACGATGATCGCATTGACAAGCCGATTGTGGAAGATCCGACTAATCTTTCGGCTGAAGTTAAGGAAGAAATTAAGACGAAGCTTGCCAAGATTAATGGCGTTACAGCAGATAAGATTTCGTTTGATGGAGATAATGCTGTAATCCATTTTGACGGCGTGGATGAAAAAGATGCTCCTAAGATTGCTCTGCGTGACCTTGTGTTGAAGAAGTTTACCGAAGATCAGATTAAGGTTCCTGCAGAAAGTACCGCAACTGTTATCTACAATCCACTCGCTTACTCTGATGCTGAGATTAAGAGCATTAAGAAGGCTATTTACGAAGCTAATAAAGACAACACAGAGCTTGGATTAAGCGCTACCGACTACGAGAAGCAGATTACGCTTTCGTATCTTACTGGCAATCTTACTGCGGCTGGTCATGCAAATCAGGGCATCTCGAATGGTCAGGCAGAAAATACTATTACCGTTAAGATTAAGACCGATAAAGCGGTTGCTGAGTTTAAGTCTGATGTAAAGGCTGGCAAGCTCACGCGTTTGGCGGATATTCGCAAAGATTACGACGTTTCGTGGAAGAATAATAAAATTGCCGGCCGCGACACCGACGAAGGCCTTTCGTGGAGCGAAGACCACAAGACCATCATTTATCGCTACGACCCAACTAAAGCAGAAGGGTTTGATACAAATAAGATTCTTAATTTGTTGAAAGCTACGCCGAAGGATGGCAACGCTGGTTTGCGCGAGCTTACTGGTGGCGAAGCTCTTGCTCATGAAGGCGATAAAGAAAACGCGCAGAAGTCGCATGTGGGCTACGTGATCGACAAGAACGGCCAACCTACAACTGAGTTGTCGCTTGGCAATATGAGCGGTGCTTATTGGCAATATAGTCAGAATGTTTCTAATTCTGGTGAAAATCTTGGCGATTCTGAATCGAATGCAGGATCGTATTCCTGGGATGAAGAAGCTAAGCCGGTAGTAGTTGCTGCTAAAGGAAACAAGGTATATAAAGCGCGCCTGTTTGTTTTGCCGTATGGATTGACGATGTATAGAAACATTTACATCGAAAATGGCAAAAACCCTGGGAATACGCCTAAGGCGATTAACGTTATCTTTGTGCCGCAGACGAATCATAAGACAAGTGATTTGAAGAAGTCGGTTGAGGATCACAAGACTACCCATGTTGAGGGTAAGGAAGTTCCTACTGATTCTGCATACTACAACGCTTCGGACAAGGTAAAGAGCGACTATGATGATGCGTTGAAGGTTGCTAAACAAACGCTTGAAAAAGTCGGTAACACAGCTGATGCTGATTTAACCGAAGCGCTTAAGGCTGAGGTTGATAACGCAACCATTAAGCTGGAAAAAGCTCGCAAAGCTCTTGATGGTGACGCTACCAAGAAAGAGGAGCTTAAGAAATCCATCGATGAGAACGGTAAAGCTGCAGAAGGTCAGCAAGCTGCTACAGGCACGCAAGCAACAAACCAGTTCAAGAATGTGAGCGATCCTGACTTTAAGAAGTCAGATGGTTCTGCCGACACCGACAGGAACGAAGCTGCTAAGAAAGCAAAGACAGCTTACGATGAAGCACTTCAAGCTGCTGAAGCTGCAAGGGACAACAACAACGCCACGCAAAAAGACGTTGACGCTGCTAAGGCAAAGCTTGATACTGCGCGTAAGGAGCTTGATAAGTACAGCACCAACAAGGATGAGTTGAATAATGCAATCGCTCAGCATGGTAAGGTAAAGACTGGTGATACGTCTAAGCAAGGCGAGGAGAAGCTCAAGACCGCTGACCCAGCATATCAAAACGCAACTGATCTTGAGCGCAAAGCATACGATGAGGCTGTAAAGAAAGCAAATGATCTTTCAGCTGATCCAACTGCTTCTCAAAAGGAAGTAAACGCTGCAATTACAGCTCTTGAGGCCGCTAAGAAGGCGCTTGATGCTAAGGCAACGAATAAGGCTAAGCTTGCAGCTGCTGTTCAGCAAACCTTCGACAACCCTGATCCTGATAATGCTAATGGTAAAAAGAGTACCTTCTATAAGAATGCTAAAGCTAAGTCAGAAAGCACTGACACGGGTGTAACGGAAGCACAGAAGACAGCTGCTAAGAAGGCATATGAAGATTATGACAAAGCTTTAGCAAAAGCTAAACAAGTACTTGCTAGTAAGGATGCCACTCAGAAGCAGGTAGAAGAAGCTGAACAAGCATTAACTTCTGCTGAAGATGCGCTTCATAAAGATTATGCAACTGATGCTAATGATTTGACGAAGGCTTTGGCGGACAATATTGATGGATATTTGAAGCCAGCATACTTTAATGCTTTTGATAAGGCACAAGCAGGCGATCAGAAAGCTAAGCAAGCGTTTAAGGAATATAACGAAGCGTATCAAAAGGCTAAGGAACTGAAGCGAAAGTTTGCTGAAACCGAAACGTCTAAACAGCCAACTGCGGAAGAAATTACAGCAGCGAAAGAAGCTCTTGAAAAGGCTCGTCAAGTTATTGACACGTATGCGACTGATACGTCTAAGCTGTCGGCGGCATTCTGGAATGATCTAGCTATTCAAAATAGTCCTGCTTATAAGAATGCAAAAGCACTTGCTGAGAAGCAGAATCCTACCGAGGAAGAAAAAACTCAGGTAGAAGCTGCTAAAAAGATAAAGCAAGCGTATGATGATGCGGTTGCTAAGCTGCACAAAGCATTTGAGAATAAGCTTGATAAGGATAAAGGGACGGATGGAACTGATATTCCTGTCACCAATATTCCTGATGCAAAGGGTGACCTGAACGATAAGGATTATCTCAAGAACATTCAGGCACACGAAAATGGCGAGCCGCTTGATAGAGATGTCACAAAAATTCTGAAGGCAATGAACGACGCATCTGCTCAATTAAACCAGTTTGCGACTAAGACGGATAAGCTGCAGGAATCTATTAACAAAGATTCGGATACTCGCCAAACTCCTGGATATAAGAATGCTTCAGTTCATAATTATTTGAGTGCTGATGGTAATGCTGATTCTGCTAAGAATACTGCTGCTCGTAAAGCTGCAAATGAGTATGGTGAAGCTCTTAACAAGGCTAAGGATTTGCTCAAGAAGTCTAGCGCAACGCAGGAAGAAGTGGACGCGGCGCTTAAGACCTTGGATGAGAAGCGCAATGCTCTTGACATGTACAACACCGACACTGCTAAGCTTGAAACTAGTGTCAAAGCTCACGGCTCTACAGATGGCGCTGCACCTACAGAAGGCACGCAAACTTCTGATGCGTATCGCAACGCTTCTGATCCTCATTTCTTAACAGCTGAAGGCAAGCCTGATACCAAGAAGAATGATGAAGCTAAGAAAGCTAAGAAGGCATACGACAAGGCATTAGTTGAGGCGCAGGAGCTTTTGAAGAAGCATGACGATAAAGATACGCCGCAAGACGCAAAGCCAACGCAAAAAGACATCAACGCCGCGCTTAAGGCTCTGGATGAAGCACGTACCAAGCTTGACACATACAAGACTGATACAACTAAGCTTGAGGCAGAAGCTAATAAGTCTACTGCGGAGCATGCTCCTGTTACTGAAAACGACTTCGAGGACACTCCAGAGTTCAAGAACGCTGATGCTAAGAAGAAGGATGGCGCTGACGGTAAGAAGGTAGACAATGATGATGTGAAAGCGTACAAGGATGCTTTGGCAAAGGCACGCAAGTTGGCGCAAGATAACACATCCAATACGCTCAGCGATCATCCAACTCAGAAACAGATTGATGATGCTCTTGAGGCCTTGAAGCAAGCTAAGCAAGCTATTACCGACGGCTATAAGACAAACGTTGATAAGCTTAAGCAAGCTAAGGAATACGCAGAAGATGTATTCAAGAAGACTCCTGAATACAAGAATGCTGAAGCAATCAAGGCTGACGCTAACAACGCAAAGCATGATCAGGCTGGAAAGGACTTGGGCGATGCTACTAAGCAAACTGGTTTTGAAGGTCAGATTGCTAAGATTGCTGAAAAGCTTAAGGATACTAGCAAGCTTACTCAGCGTGAGGTTGATGCGTTAGTAAAGCAGCTCAATATTGCTCAGAAGAAGATTGCTGACAGCTACAAGACCAACGTTGACAAGCTTAATAACGAGGTCGGTGATAAGGATCAAGACGGCAAGCCTGTAACTCCTAAGTTTGAAGAGTCGATTCCGTACAAGAACGCTCTTGAAAAGAAGAACGCTGGCGACGCTGATGCGACTGCAAAGCTGGAAGCTTACAACGAAAAGCTCAAGGCTGCGCAGGAACTCATCAACAAGGTGAATAATCCTGATCCAAATGTTGAAGCTGATAAACAGCCAACTCAAAAAGAAGTTGATGATGCTCTTAAGGCTTTGCAAGATGCTAAAAAGGCAATCGACGACAGCTTCGGTACTAAGATTGACGATTTGAAGACTGAAGCTGCGAAGTCTACTGCCGATACGACAGATCCTACTGCTAAGCCAACTGCTGGGTCATTTGAGAGTACTACTGAGTATCAGAATGCGCTTGCTAAGAAGACTGATGACGGCAAGGATAATGCTGACGTTACTGCTTATAAAGAAGCGTTGAAGAAAGCTAGGACTTTGCTTGAAAAGTTTGGTGATGACGGTAAACCAAAGCCTGGTGCTAAGGATGTTCCAACTCAGCAAGAAGTTGACGTGGCTCTTAATAATCTGAAGGAAATTAAGGATAAGATTACTAAGAACTACGTCACTAGCCCGCACGACTTGCAAGAAGAAGTTGATAAGTCTAAGGACGGCAAGGACGACACCAGCACCGACGTGTTCGAGAACACTCCAGAGTTCAAGAACGCGACTGCGAAGGGTGATGAAGCTGCCAAGAAGGCACTAGATGCCTACACCGAAAAGCTCAAGGCTGCCAGGAAGCTTCTTGATGCCTTTGATCGCACTACTGGCAAGCCAAAGGGTAAGCTTCCAGACGGCATGGATAAGGCTCCAACCCAGCAGGAACTTGACGCTGCTTTGAAGGATCTTCAGGATGCCAAGAAGAAGATTACTGACGGCTACAAGACTAATAAGTCTGATTTGAACACTGAAGCTGGTAAGGATTCTGATTTCACTAAGACGCCTGAGTATCAGAATGCTCAAGCTAAGGGTGATGACGCGTCTAAGCAGGCTCTTGAGGATTACAAGAAGGCTCTTGAGGATGCGAATAAGGTTCTCGGCGATAAGAATGCAACCCAGGCTCAGGTTGATGATGCTTTGAAGAAGCTTCAGGATGCTAAGTCTAAGCTTTCTGATGGTTATAAGACTGATAAGACTGATCTGACTGCTGAAGCTGGTAAGGATTCTGATTTCACTAAGACGCCTGAGTATCAGAATGCTCAAGCTAAGGGTGATAACGCGTCTAAGCAAGCTCTTGACGCCTACAAGAAGGCGCTCGAAGACGCTAACAAGGTTCTCGACGATAAGAATGCAACCCAGGCTCAGGTAGACGAGGCTTTGAAGAAGCTCCAGAATGCTAAGAAGAAGCTTACTGATTCTAATAAGACTGATAAGTCTAAGCTTCAGACTGAGGCGGATGCTGATGCTAAGTTCCGTGATTCTGTATTCTTTATGATTGGAATGACTGAGGATATTGACGCGTATAACAAGGCTTTGGCTGAGGCTAACAGTGTGCTTGCAGATCCTAACGCTACTCAGGCTCAGGTTGATGAGGCTTTGAGGAAGCTTCAGGCTGCTAAGGATAAGATTAATCACCCGTTTGGTATTGATAGTGGTGTTGGAAGCGGCTCTGGTTCTGGTGTTGGTTCTGGTTCTGCTGCTGGTTTTGAGACTACTGATTCTCAGAGTGCTTCGGTTGATAAGACTGCTTTGCGAGTCGAGGTTAATAATTCTGAAGCGGATTCTTCTGCTGCGTCTAAGGCGAATACTGCTGCTGCTAGAACTTATGTGAGTGCTTTGGCTGAGGCTAAGCGTGTGCTTGCTGATAAGAATGCTACTCAGGCTCAGGTTGATGCCGCTTTGAGGAAGCTTAAGAACGCTAAGGCTGCGTGGCGTAATGCTTCTGGTGCTTCCGGTAATGCTAGTGGTCTTGCTAAGACAGGTGCTGCAACTGGCTTGTTTGCAAGTCTTGCCGCAGTCTTCTCCGGACTTGGTGTTGCAGGCATAGCTTCTCGCCGCCGCAAGCACTCTAACGAGTAGTCTTGCGCCGTAATTAAGCAAATTCCCTCGCAGGTTATCTTCCGATAATCCGCGAGGGATTTTTGTACACCACCACAATGTAAAGTTGCGGTATGGAAAGTGCGAACATAACAGATAGTGCAACTACTGAAACCAACTGCAACGAAAGCAGCACGAACTCTTCCGCACTCACCTCAAGAAGCCTTATTAAAGCCGGTTTTGCTCGCCCGGATGCCGCACGTTGCGCAATGATGGCAATATGCAAAAACTGCAATAAAATATCGTTTGAAACACTACTAAGAAGCGCGCTCACAGTTGAAGATCCAGATTCTGCATTGCTTTCATTGCAAGATTTAAGTGAAACATACCCCGAAATAATAAATAATATTTCAACTTCAAATTCGCAAGTATCTGACTCATTAACAAGCCTAATGCAAGTATTAGGTGCGTCTAACGCGTTGGCAATGCTTATGCGCACAAGACCTAATCTTATAAAAGCTGCAGCAAATGACCCGAATCATCTTTTTGCAATGACTAGGGAAGAACGCGTAAAAGACTTACTCGAAGCAATACAAGCTTACACTGCAACAGTTGTTTCTTCTGAAAGCAGCGATTCTAACACAATTTACTTAACATCACTCGGCTTTGCACAAGCAGTTTCTGCGCTTCGTGCGCGCTACCGTGAGCATGTTGCTGCAATTATGGCGGCTGATTTAGCGAGCGCTGACCCTGTTGAAGTGCAGCCAGATATTAGTCGTAAGCTTTCCGACGCTGCCGATGCTGTTTTAGAGGCAGCGTTGTCTATTTCGCGAGGACAGGTTACTGGTTCTTCCGCATGCAGATTTGCGATTATTGCTATGGGCAAGCTTGGAGCGCAAGAAATTAACTACGTTTCCGATATCGATTTGATTTATGTTGTGGAGCCTGCGGATTTAAGCAACAAGCAGAACCAGGATGCTGCTTTGCGCGTTGGTGTTTCTATGGCAATGGTTTTGCAAAAAGTATGCCAGTCGGTGGTTATGGGCTCTGTGGAGCCTCCGCTTTGGCAGATTGATACTGCGCTTCGCCCGGAAGGTAAGGATGGTCCTCTTGTTCGTAGGCTTGATTCTCATAGAGAATATTATGAAAAGTGGGCGAGTAGCTGGGAGTTTCAGGCGCTTTTGAAGTCGCGCCCTACAGCAGGGGATACGGATCTTGGAAAAGCTTATCGCGATATGGTTGAGCCGTTTATTTGGAAGGCTTCTGGTCGTGAGCATTTTGTAGCTGACTGCCAGCATATGCGTCAGCGTGTGGAGTCGCTTATTCCGGCTTCTCAACGCGATTTGGATATGAAACTTGGTAAAGGCGGCTTGCGCGATGTTGAGTTTACTGTGCAAATGCTGCAGCTTGTGCACGGAAGTGAGGATGAGTCGCTTCGAGTAAGGGATACTATTTCCGCTTTGCAAGCGTTGGCTCAAGGTGGCTACGTCTCTAGGTCTCAGGCGGCGCTATTGGCAGAACACTACCGTTTTGAGCGTGTTCTTGAGCATCGTCAGCAAATGTGGAGTATGCATCGCACGCATTTGTTCCCAGATTTGGGTGCGCAAGGAAACGGCGGCTTGGATCGCGCGCGCACAATTTCTACAGAGCAGCTTAACAACAATGAGCAGATTTGCCGCC
Organism: Gardnerella sp. 30-4; assembly: GCF_001641215.1. NCBI lineage: Bacteria > Bacillati > Actinomycetota > Actinomycetes > Bifidobacteriales > Bifidobacteriaceae > Gardnerella > Gardnerella sp. 30-4. The sequence goes on from NZ_LXJL01000029.1 coordinate 27,573, forward strand.
TTGCTCGTGCTGTGCGGCTTCGTCCGGAAGAGTTAGTTGCGCGTTTTGATAAAGCTCGTCGTGAAATTCGGCACTTGCATAAGGATATTTACTACCGTCCGATGCTTCCTATTAACGCTCAAACGGATGCGGATCCTATTGTACTTTCGCCGGAGGCTGCTCGCGCGCGCTTTGCTTCTATTGGTTTTGCGGATGCTCGCGCAGCACAGTTGCATGTTGAAGCGCTTACAGAGGGGCTTTCTAGGGCTGCTAAAATTCATAGAATTTTGCTTCCGGCAGTGTTGAAGTGGCTTGGCGACGGGCAGAATCCGGATATGGGTTTGCTTGCGTGGCGGCGTCTTGCGGAGCGTTTTGGCGGAAAAAATACGTATCTTGGTTTTTTGCGTGATTCTCCTTCCGCAGCTCAGCGTCTTTGCCACGTTTTGGCGGATTCGCGCTATCTTGGCGACGCTATGATGCAGTCTATGCAGTCTATTACTTGGCTTGGAGACGACGAAGCGTTATCTGCGCGCGATAGGGCAAGTCTTGACATGCAAACTAGTGCAATGGTTGCGCGTTATGCAAGTAATATTGCGGATTTTGCGCAGTCTTTGCGCGCTCTTCGCCGGCAGGAAATTGAGCGAGTAGCTTTAGCTTGGATGTGTGGTCTTATTGATGACGATACTTCTATGCTTGCAATGAGTGATGTGTTTGATGCTATTTTAGATGCGACTTTGCAATGGTCTATGCGTGAAGCTGTGTCAGTCATGAATTTGAATGCTCCTCAAGCTGAAATTGCTATTATTGCTTTAGGTCGCTACGGTGGTAAAGAAGTAAACTTCTGTTCTGATGCAGATATTATGGTAATTTACAAGCCGGTTGGTGAAGATTGCGATTTAAACGCAGCTCACCGCTTTGCGCAAAAAACTGTAGATATTTTGCGTAATATTTTGCAAGGTCCTCTTACACTTGAACCAAAAATCATGGTCGATTTGGATTTGCGTCCGGAAGGAAAAGACGGTCCGCTTGTTCGTTCGCTAGAATCTTGCGAAAAGTATTATCGTCAATGGGCTAGCACTTGGGAGCATCAAGCGTTGTTGCGAGCGCGTTTTGCTGCAGGTTCTAAGGAGTTGGCGGATGCTTTGCTTAACGGAGTTGTAAACGAATTGCGTTACGCTGCAAATCCTCTTAGTGAATCTCAGCTTGCTGAAATTCGTAAGCTTAAAGCTCGCATGGAAGCGGAGCGTTTACCTCGAGGAGTTAGTAGGGACAGGCATTTGAAGCTTGGTCGCGGCGGTTTAAGCGATGTTGAGTGGACTGTGCAATTGATGCAATTGCAATATGCTTCAAAGCATGAATCTTTACGAGTAGTTGGAACTATGCAAGCGTTGAAAGCATTGCAATCTGAGCATTTTATAAGCGACGAGGATGCTGAAGTTTTAAGCCGCTGCTGGCATATGTGTTCTGCAGTGCGCAACGCAAACTTCTTGTGGTCTGGATCAATGGCTCGCGCAGATATTATTCCAACTGACTCGTATTCTTTGGGCGGAATAGCAACTTACCTTGGCTATGAGCCGAATCAGGGCCGCGTTTTTGAAAACGATCTTTTAGCAACCATGCGTCAGTGCCGCGAAATCATGTCTCGTCTTTTCTACGGTCGCTAATCATTTCATCTTTAGTCACTTTACATTTATTGTTGCATTATTTGTTTTAAGTTATAATTACAAGACGGGAGGTGATTTTTAATGAAAAATGCAGTAATAAGTAATGATGTAAAAGAAAGAGCTAACTCTTCAGTTTTTTATGCTGATGCTTCTGCACTTATAAAACAAGCAGTCAGTAGTGAAAATTTAGAAGAAAATGACGAATTATTATCTACTGATTTTGCTGCAAAACTTATGCATAGTTATAAGCAGTCAGTTTCTGGTTTAGCACGCCCATATGCGGATGTTTTTGCTGAGTTAGAAAAGGGCTTGTAATGAGTTCTTTTAATATTCTTGTTACTCAAGATGCAGAAAATGATTTAAAAA
>NZ_LXJL01000003.1:0-24210 GCF_001641215.1 Gardnerella sp. 30-4
ATTTAAAACATACTCGTATTAAATCAGATACGATATTTGCTAATAAAAATACACAAATGTTTGTAAATCTCACTTATATAAGCTCATTATTGCTAAGCCACTTCATTGCAAACGCGCCTAACGGAATTCTTAACCAGTAGAACATAAGTCTATACAGAAGGGTGGCAGACAAAGCAACTGTTGGAGGAACACCTACAGATGTAAAAGCGAAAGTAAGAGAAGCTTCGACAGCACCCAAGCCGCCTGGTGTAGGCACTGCCGACCCAGCAGCGTTAGCAAGTAAGAATAGTAAGATTGTTTCCCAAGGATTTGCGTAATATCCAAATGCAAGTAAAGAAATCCAATAACCCAATCCAATGCATGAAACAAGCACAATAGCACCGAAAGAGCCCGCAATAAGTTGCATAGGATGTGAAATAAGTTCCTTAATTTGACGACCGTAATCAGATAATATTGGCAAATAATGTTTGCGAATTGTTTTACGAGCGGACGGGATAACCATTAAAACACAAACTATAAGAGTGATTATTCCAATGAAAGTAATGAGCATATGAGTAGGAATCATTCCAGAAAGCACATTTTTACCGGTGAAAATGCCTATAGAAAGTAATACTAAAGTTGTCATTAATGCTTGAATAAGCCATACTGCACTAGTAATTGCTGTAGCTTGAGCCGGAGTGTACCCGTTTTTCTTTAATAATTGCATATTTACAAATGCAGGACCAACACCAGCAGGCATAGAAACTGCTGTGAAACCAGAAGCTGCTTGAGATGCAAACAAAACATGTGCAGAAGGTTTTTGATCATCCATGAATGAGCCGAGAGTAATTGCAGATCCAATCCAAGCAAACATGCTGCAAGCAAAGCACATAAATACCATTACATTATCTGCGTGACGCAAGGCAGCAAATATTTCCTGAGGATGCCACTGTGTAGCGATAACAGCAACAGCAACAATTGAAAGAACTAAGCTAACAAAGAAACGTATATTGAAACGAGCTAAACGCACAGTATCATAATCTTCTTCATCTGTGCTTAAAGCAACTGTTTCACTTAGCTTATTGCAAAGATTTTGGAAAACTTTTTTATTCCAAGATGGCAAAGATCTCGTAGAAGCAGGAATAGCGGCTTTTTGCATAAAAGGCAATAGCGCAGATAACTTTTCTACACCCCATGTGTTAATAGCAGCTTTAAGAGCAGTGTCAATATCTGTGCAAGATGCAATAAGCGTTAAAAGCTGAACTTTATCAAGTGCAATATTTGTATCATCGCTGGCAACATCGCCATTTTGCCAACCTGCAATAACTGGGGTTCCATCTTCAAGCCTAGCAATAGTTTCAGGAGTGATGCGTCTATGCGTAATACCGCGAGTATTAGCCGCATCGACATAACGCATTAATTTTGCTGCATCATCAATAGTTAAAGTGTTCAAATTACAAGGCAGCAGAGCGTTAGAAGCATGAAAAACCATTATTGAAGATTTATCACTGTCGCTTACTCCATAAACATTCGCTGTTGGTAAATGCATATTTCGTAAAACAAGAAGCATAGAAAGATGGTGATGAACAGAATGCCTAGCAGAACGATCTCTACGAGTCGGTATATCTACTAAACGCACCCACTGCCATAATTGATTTAAATAACCTGGTAAATGAACTTGATTATCTAATACTGAAATTACATAACGTATGCCGTGAATGTCTGTTGCATCATACAATCTTGAATTTTCAATTAAATCGTCATCAAGACTTGAACGAAGAACTCCAGTATGATCAGCTTGCTGAGTTCTACGAGTTAATTGAGTAAGATTATCTATGCCAATATTTTTTAAAGCAAGAACAATATCGTCACCCCAAGCACCCTTACTGCGTGTGCCTTTTGCGAAACGAATAAGCGTACCAATTGCTCTTCCTAAGCAGCATGATACAAGAACAGCGGAGTAGGAGTCCCAAGATGAAAATAGAAGTATTGCTGTAACAATGAATAAAGCATTCCAGCCCCACATTACATGCTTATATTCGCGTCTAGGACCACTAACTGTAAGAAAAGCAACTAGAACAGCGTACATGTCTGGAAGCAAATCAGCCCAAGCGTTATTGGACCGCATTTGTAAAGATTCAATCAAAGCTATATTGTGTGTAGAAAATATCGCAATAGATAACAGCCATACTGAACCATAACTTATAAACAGTGTAATAACAGAAATAGCGGTATCAATCCAACGCCTGTCAGAAACCATGTGTGCAATAACTTCTGCAACAACAATGAGAGTAAGACCTTGCTGTATCAGAACAAATGAAAGATTATTAAAAGATAACCCTATAATTTGAGTAGCACTTCGTGCATCAATCTTCATAGCATCAGCCGTTGCTGACAAACACATTGACGACAACAAAGTAAAAACGCCAATTACAACTGATGATATTGCATACAACAAATCAGCCCAACTACGTACTAAGCTAGGCTGAGTATCTTCAATAACAAGATTTGGATTTATGCTAGATTGCATCGCTTTACCGTCTACTTAATCAATAAAGTCCACCAATCGTGAAGCAAATCCAGTGTAAGATTCTGGTGTCATTGCTTGCAAACGAGCTGCAGTATTGGCATCAAAGCTACGAGATTTAATGAATTCTTCTACGTCACTTTGTGAAATATGGTGACCGCGCATTAATTCTTTTACTTGCTCATATGGTTGTTCCATACCAGGTACGCCAGCAATTTCTTCAGCACGCATTGCTGTTTGAATTGGCTCTCCAAGAACTTCCCAATTTTCGTCTAATTCTTTTGCCATAAATTCTTTATTAGGATGAATAGACTTCAAACCGCCTAAAAGATTATTCAAAGCAAGAAGAGCATAACCGAAAGCTGAGCCAACATTCCTTTGAGTAGTAGAGTCTGTAAGATCACGCTGCCAGCGGCTTTCAGTAAGAGTTGCACATAATGTGTCAAACAGTGAGCAAGAAATCTCAAGATTAGCTTCAGCGTTCTCAAAACGAATAGGGTTAACCTTATGAGGCATAGTAGAAGATCCTGTAGCTCCCTTTACAGGAACTTGCACAAAAATACCCCTAGAAATATACATCCATACATCAACTGCAAGATTATGCAAAATATGGTTTATGTGACTTACAGTGCTATAAAGTTCAGCTTGCCAATCGTGGCTTTCAATTTGAGTTGTTAATGGATTCCATTGAAGACCCATTCTATTTTCAACAAACTCTTGAGATACGCTAATCCAATCAACTTCTGGGAAAGCAGCTAAATGAGCTCCAAAAGTTCCTGTAGCACCATTCAACTTTCCTAAATACTCTTGATTATCAAGATGACGAAGTTGACGACGCAAACGATATGCAAACACTGCCAATTCCTTACCCAAAGTAGTTGGAGTAGCAGGCTGGCCATGAGTTAACGAAAGCATAGATAAATCTCTATATTCGTTAGCATTCTTAACTAAATAATCAACTATCGCTTCTAAATTCGGACGATAAACGTTTAAAACAGCTTGCTTTACGCAACGCGCAATAGAAAGATTATTAATATCTTCACTTGTGCATGAAAAATGCACTAAAGTTTTTAAATTTGAAAGCTCAGTAGCATGACCAAGCTTATTCTCTGCTCCGTCTAACGCATCGTCAATGTAGTATTCAACAGCTTTAACATCGTGATGAGTAATAGCCTCATGCGCAGCATGACGAGCAATTCCCTCAGCATCAAAATTTTCAGGAATAGAACGCAAATATGAGCATTCTTCATCAGTTAAAGGATTAACACCCTTAACAATTGGCTGGAATTGATTGGCTTCATAACCATTTGCGAGAAGAATCATCCACTCAACTTCTACACGCATGCGCTCGCGATTTAACGCAGGTTCGCTTAAATATTCAACGAGTGCGGATGTTTGATTATGATAACGTCCATCGAGAGGAGTCAGAGCTATTGCAGGAGAAATATCGGTAAGCTTCATAGTTTAAGGTTACATCATGCTGCGAATTAGCTTAATTTTACTCAATAAGAATTTAATTATTTTATTTTTTCATTATTCCTTGCCACAATGTAGTACTTTGCAATTTGCCATTAATAGTATTCTGAAAATGTCGATCTTGCTCGCGCACACTTTTAGATCCGAGTTGAAGAGCATCTTCATAAGCTGCAGTATGGTAATGCAAATCATGAGTTAAAGTTCCTTCTTCTGGAACATCATTAACGAATATTCCGTCATTATCGAATTTTTTAATCGAATATTGTTTGCCAGAAAAACGCGTGACTCCAGGAGGTAAAGAACGCTTAGATTCTTTAACATGAATTGCATGCCCATGAATAGTCACCCAATTATTTCTACGAGGATTCTCCTTGCCATCTAAAGATGGTACAATCTCATCGTCCATCTCAATACTAGTAACCCAAGTCTTCTTGGGAATTGGATGATTTGCAATAGGAGATCCAGCAGTAACAACATGCTGTATGTTGTACTGTTTAGAGTAATCGCTTGCAATGCTTGCTGCAACAATGCCTCCCTGAGAATGGCCTACTAAAGCAACAGGCTCGTTAGGTTTAATTCCAGAACGTTTCATAGCTTCTACAACCATTCGAGTGCTATCAGCTTGTTTTCTCATTAAAGAACTATGACTCATTACTTCTGCGTTTTGTGCCCAACCAAAAGGAGAGTGTGCTTTACCGTCAGTTCCTGGAATTATTACTAACCATGACGAACTGCCATCGCTGCGCTTAAAACGTTGAATTGCAATAGTAGCAGCATCTGGATTAACAAGTGGTGGCCTAACGCCCAAATTTCCGCTTCCAAGTTCCGTTAAATTTTCTAAAGTTTCAAGCAGATTACGTCCAGGTCTAGCAAGAACAGATCCAGGTTTTCTCCACGTCTCATTTACTTTAGTGAGAAGTAAATTATTACCTTGCTTTCGATCATTAATAGGCGCGCTTACGAAGCTAAGAGCACTAGAAATAAATGGAATAGCTTGTGATAAATATTTTTGAGCATTGGATAAAAAGTTTAGTGAGGTTTCACGCTCTTTTTTATTTATGGGGCCTTTCGCATTTCCGGCAATAAATATTGGCAAACTTGTAATAGGATTTAAAATAAGGTGCTGCGATAAACCTCGAATAATTCCTTGTTGCATACTCTTAGTTGCGTAGGACCATTTAGCAAGATATTGGAAACCTGAATGATTTTTATCATCTTGTTTGACAGCAAGACTTGCAGACAATAAAACGTGTAAAGCAAAAATAGGGTTTGCAAGAGCCAGGAAAGAAATTTTATTGTCTAACTCGTCTTTTGCACGAAATTCTGCATCTTCATATAAATTATTTGCTCTTACAATAAGAAAAGCAAGATTTTCTAAATTTTGAGACATTAAATAACATTTATGAGCATACTCATGACATATGCTTTCAGTTAAAAATGATTGCGAAGAATCATGAATATATGCTCCTGATTCTTTTTGTATACCATAATTTTGACCGGCAATAACCATCGCTGCATTAAGCCATAAATTTTTTAGCGTAAGCAATTCTTTAGCAATATTGTTGAGTTTTCTGGAAAAACTAATATACGCTTCTCTATCAGCAACGCTAATCGTCATTCCACCTACAACAGAGGACTTAACTTTCCAAGACATACTATATTCCTCCGCGAATGTTATATAACGCATACGCTTGTGCGGAAATATTTTTCATACTATGACGAAAATGTTCGGCTGCAAGCCCTTGCCAATCTTCTAATTCAGTCGCTGCGGATTCTGCTATAACGCAGCGAGCGCACTCTTGAGTGCGTTGTATAAGCCATTGCCATTCGTAATATGTGTGCATAATCGTTATTACACACGTTCATTAATAAAAAGTCACTAAAAAATATTCAATGTGGTTAAAAGGTTATTCAATGCTTATTGCTTCGCTTATAACCAATCTTGAAGATTTAATTATCAAGGCTTATTGCTGCTTTCATCAGTTTTAGTACGTTTTTCTGTCTTTTCTAAACCTTGCTGGTCTTCTTGATCCTGTGAATATTTAGAATCCACATGATCGTTCTGTTTTAGCAAGTTTTCAACTTTATTGCGCTGAGTATTGTCCAACTGAGGCTTAGACGAATCTGACTGCTTTTTATCTTTAGAAGGATTGTCAGAATTATCGTTTTTAAAATGATTGTTATGCTTTTTCGGTTTCTGTTGCTTATTAGTATTGTTTTGATTCTGCTTTAATTTTTCTGTTAACTTTCGTGATAATTCAGCATTTTTGTCAATACTACTTCGAAGTTGAGGAAGCAGCATCATTTCTTGAGATTTAGCATCATCAAATTGAGCATCAGTTTGCTGTTGCTGAGTTAAAAGCACATTCTTGTCGCTATCGATACTCTTGGAAGATTTTATGTTAGAAATAAGGCTATCAGTAGCAGCATTATATGCGTATTGTGCTCTCCAATTTACGATAGCAAAATACGCTATTAATATCGCAATAATCAAGAACAAGAATGTAACAATGCGAATAATTGTGCGACTAGACATGTGCTTCATACTAATTTCCTTGAAGTTATAAACCACGACATTAATTCCCAAATTAAAAGTATCGACGCAAATATTGCAAACGGCCAAATAATTGGTTCAGGTCTCAAACGAGGCTTTGCTGTCTCGTTCATTCTCCATTGGTGTGAAAGAATTGGTTTTGCTTCGTCTCCAAATGTTACATTTAAAGATGAGTGCATATACTTGCCGCTAAGCTCATCGGCAATATTTCGTAAGTTCTTTTCATCAAGCTTTGAAATGCCAGGATTGCCCGTAGCAGGATCAATAACCCATTGATTAGAGGTATTGTTTTCGCTGTAGTCGTCAAGTTGCAGCTGTGTTTTTTCCAAAGGTATTTTAGCTCCTTTAGATGAGCCTATTCCAATAACAAATGCGTTAGTAATATAAGCTCTGAGCGATGAAAATGTGCGGCGCTTCCGTTGAGTTGTTTCCTCACCGTCGCTTATAACATACAAAACTGTTGTGTCATCTGGATGAGCATCATGTATAGCTTTTGCAGTAAGCAAAGTTTGATCTATAGGTGCGTCAAGACTAGTTCCAGTAGCTACGCTAGTTGGCTCAGTTCGTAGAGTATTTATCCAATTGTCAACTGCTCTAGCATCAGGCGTCAATGGGACATCAACAGACGTAGAAGCACCAAAAGAAATAGCAGCAAAACTTGAGTTAGCATAGGATTTTGTTATTTGATGAATAATATTCCTTGCTGCTTCAATACGCTCAATCTTACTATTTTTTGCATAATCAGCGTCTTTTGCTCTCATTGAACCTGTTATATCTAGAGCAATAATCACGTTTGTTGCATTTACTGCTCTTTGTAAAGTTGAACGCATAATACTTGGAGATAGCACGCAAATTATTAGCATTATACATATGCCAATACGTCTTAATCTCATGCAAAAAGTTTCATCACTTGATTCAGGTTTCCTGCGTATAGGCACAATTTCAAAAAACATTGCTGCCAACAAAACCAATATTGCAATAATCGCAATAATCCAACCATATGATGGAGAAAAAACCAACTGACCTGCTTGAGAAGTGTCAGAAGCTTCAATTTTAGCGTGTGCAAACAGTAGGGTAGTAGCAGAAAATAGTGTTGTTGTCATCGCTTCATCTTCTTTGCAATAGCTAGCCAAATCACAACGCTAAACACAGTAAACAAAACCCAAAGACCAGGATCGTCACTAAATGCAGACTGAGCAGCGCCTTGAGGAATTGCTGTATGTCTTTTTTCAATTTCTTTTACTAAATTAATAACGGAATCAGAATTGCGTTGAGACAGGAAAATTCCACCATGAGATTCAATAAGCTGTTTCATTTCTAATGTAGTGTCATCATTCTCATTCTGTTTTGCGCCAGAATATAACCCATCGACAGTAATTTTAGCCTGCTTTGTTAAATCTAAAGCTTGCTTTAATGAGTAAGTTTGTTTTCCAGAAACAACATTATCTGTAGCAAGAACAATAGAAGAACTTCTATTAAAACGGCTTTGTATTTTATGGTTATTATGAGCAGAACCATAAATAAAACCTGGAAGCATTGCTGCGCAACTAACTAAACCGTCTCCAATAAGCGATGTTGCGTTTTTGCGATTTTGAGTTCCTTCAAGCCAGTCAGAAATTTCTTGATATTGACGTTGTTGTAAACGATTAATGCGACTTTGCGATTGAACTCCGCCAAGCAAATTTGCAGCATATTGCAATTGTTTTTTAGCCAATCGATAGTCGTCAGTCAGTGGAAAAACTGTCCTAGATGTGGAGTTAAAAATGCTCAATCCAATGCGTTCACCCTGAAAATGCTCAATAAAATTAAGATACGCTTGAATCACTTCGCGATCATATGGTAGAGCAGAACCTGAAACGTCTAAGCATAAAACAATGTCTCTAGAACTAACTTGCTCGTTCGCATTAAACACTCGTGCTGGTCTGGAAGCAATAGCAAGCGCACTGCACAAAGATACTACCAATGCAGCCGTAGCAAACCTTCTAAACATTCGCCACATATACCATGAATGACTAGTAGTAGTTCCTTGTAGATCATTGTCAAAAGTAAAAGTATAGAATTTTCGCGTAATATTACTAGTTTGACTCTTATACTTCTTTTTTAAAATATTGCTACGAATGGAATCTAAAATTAGTAAGACAGCAAAAATTGCTACAGAAACAACAACACCTGCAACAAAAAGCAGCGGCCATTGCCATCTCCATGGCCATATGTATTCCCAAACATTATTACTCATCAACGTTTGTCCTTCGTTTGCCAGCCTTCAAGCAATACTAAAACCCATTCAGCAGCCTGCTCAACAGTAGTATTTCGCGCTTGCTCGTTTGCTTTGCGATCAGCAAATTCTGGAGGATACAAAGCAGATATTGTTTGGCGTAACATATCAGCACCTTTTTTATTGCGCCATTTCAAACGCAAAGAAGCCAATTCTCCCAAAGTGTGAGTTTGAATATCTTCACCGCTCATCTTCGAAATATAAGATCTAGCAATAGACGCCAATTTTGCACAAGCCTGATCTTTAGTAAGTTCATTGTTATGATACTTCTCAACAATCGCATCAATATCTTTACGCCAAGCTTGTTTGTTTACATTATGAACGTGAACTGCTTCTGTAGAATTGCTACTTTCAGCTAATTTCTTTGGCTTTTTAAAAGAAAAATATAAAACCGCAAAAGCAATAAAGATAACAACAAGCGATGCAGAAAGTAGTATTAAAAAAAGCGTTTCATCATGTAAAGGCTTTTGAATATCTTCCAGGCTCATTCTATTCAACCTCCTTGCTAAATGAGTCAGCAAGATAATTTGTACGGCTCACTTTTTGCGCAGAAATATGGAAAACTTCTTCACTTGAAGAACCATGAATTATTGAAGATTGAACACCAAGCAGCATATCGTATAAAGCGTTTATTCTAATATTTCTACGAGCTTCAACTTCATTTTTATTTGATTCTTTTTTCAAAAACGCTGGTACTTTACGTAAAGTAATTCCATCAAATATTTGCAAATCAATTGCAGAATCAAAAGGATTAATAGGAGAAATAACAATAACAACAAGCTTATGGTTTTGCGTAATTTTGCGCAAAGATTCAGCGTTATGAGCTTGTAATGCATACTCATCAGTTATTAAAACTACCAGACCATTATTGTCAATATTTTTTAGTAGCGAAGTAAGCAACGCATCAATATCTCTGGTATTTTTACGAGTATTAAGCAACGTATAATCTAGATTTCGCTCAAAATCAGAAAAGTTGCTGGCAGCATGAACATTGATAACATTTTTTCCATCTGCACACAACAACGAAACAGCATCATGACGTTTTAAACTCAAAGACGCAAAAAAGCATGCAGAATTAGACGCAACTTCATACAGAGATTCTCCAGAAACACAAGCTCCATTCATATTTATGCTTGTATCTAAAGCAATCCAAGTATGAGAAGACGAAGTACGCTCTCTAGAAGACACCATAGGCTGTCCAGTTCGAGCGCTCGCAGACCAGTTCATCATGCGAGCTTCATCTCCTGGCTGCCATGCGTGTATGTCAATAACATCACCTGTGCCAAAACGCCTGTGCGAAGGATGGTCTCCCTCTAATAAGCCTAAAGCTTTACGCGCAATAGGCAAATCAATTCGCTGATCCAAAAGCTCAATTTTGCGACGCACGGCTTTAGCAGGTTCAGATAATACTAACCGCTTCGTACGCATCATGGCACAGGAACCGTCTTAACTAATGCATCAATTACTTGATCTGTAGTAATAGAATCAGCTAAAGCTTCAAAAGTTAAAAGTATGCGATGCCTTAACACTTCATGCGCAAACAATTTAATATCTTCAGGTATCACATAATCGCGTCCAGAAAGTAAAGCGTGAGCTTGAGCAATACGAATAAGTGCAATTGATGCACGAGGGCTAGCTCCCATACGAACCAATGAATTAATCGTAGGAAGTGGATGCGTACCTTCACCGCGAGAAGTGGCAACAAGATCAACTACATACTTCATAACTGCTTCAGAAACGTGTATGTGACGCGCTGCAGTACGCATAAAAACAACATCTTGCAAACTTATGCGTTGAGTATTTAGCTTTGAAGGATCAACGACATCCGATCCTCGTTGAGTAAGTAATTGCAGCATACGAACTTCCTCGTCAGGATTAGGGTAAGTCATAACTGCTTTTACCATAAAACGATCCATCTGGGCTTCTGGAAGATTAAATGTTCCTTCTTCCTCAATTGGATTTTGCGTAGCAATAACCATAAATGGTTGAGGCAGAGGAATTCTTTCGCCTCCAATAGTTGTTGCTCCTTCTGCCATAGCTTCAAGCATTGCAGATTGAGTTTTTGCGTTTGAACGATTAATCTCATCCAACAAAATAACATTTGCATGGATAGGACCAATTTGCGTAGTAAAACGTTGGGAAGCAAAATCAAAAACTTGAGTACCAACTAAATCTGCTGGCATTAAATCCGGAGTACACTGCACACGACGGAAACTCCCTGACATAGCTGTTGCAAGAGTTTGAGCAGCAGTAGTTTTTGCGAGACCTGGTACTGATTCAATAAGAATGTGTCCGCCTGCAATAAGAGTAAGGATAAGAGACTCTCGTAAAGCGTCTTGACCGACTAAGGTTTGTGCAAAACGTGCGCGCAAAATATTTGCAATTTGTTGGCAACGACGTATGTCATCACTCGAAATAGTTGCAGTAACTTGCGCACTTGTATTAGAAACAGCAGACGGCTGAGGTACAGCTGATCCAATGCCAAGCTTAGAAGCAATTGAAGTTTTATCGGTTAACGGTTTCTTCTGTGGTTGCGGTGGAAATAATGCCATAAGAGACATTTTAACCGATATGCAGTACTGACATGTTCAAAAATGGCATTTTTATTGTCTTTATAAGATAATTTGCAATATTTAAGACAATTAGATTTCTTGAGAATCTAGGGACCAATTAATTGGCGAAACTCCCATATTAATTAAGGCCTGATTAGCTCTTGAAAATGGATGCGATCCAAAGAATCCTCGCATTGCAGAAAGAGGGCTTGGGTGCGCTGATGTAATAAGAGTTGCATTCGTCAGCAAAGGAGCCAAACTTTGCGCATTACGACCCCATAAAATAGCTACAAGCGGCAATGGATTACCATTGCAATCAGTTCTATTGTTTAATGCTCGAATAGCTGCATCGGTTACAGGCTCCCAACCTTTTCCTTGGTGGCTATTTGCCTTACCAGCCTCAACAGTTAAACATCTGTTAAGAAGCATCACACCCTGCCTGGTCCACGGTGTTAGATCTCCACTCTTTGGAGTTTCTACGCCTAAATCGTTTACTAATTCTTTATAAATGTTTATGAGACTTTTTGGCAGTGGGCGCACTTTTGCAGCTGTGCAAAAACTTAAGCCTACTGGATGGCCCGGCGTTGGATATGGATCCTGGCCAACAATTAAAACTTTAATGCTTTTTAGTGGAATAGAAAAAGCACGCAAAATATTGTGGCTAGCAGGAAGAATATGATGTCCGCTTTCTATCTGCTCTCGCAAAAATACTCCCATTGCGCGTATTTGTGGCTCAACTGGCTTTAATGCTTCAGCCCAATCAGGATCCATTAGCTCGTTTAAAGGTTTAATATTTTGAGGATTCATATTGCTACTGTATGTCAAGGCATACCATAAAAGGAAATTAATCAAATTTTCTAAATTTGTGCTTTGTGCTAAGCATTGGATAATATAGATTCATTGTTGTTTAAATGATCTTTTATAAGGAGTGCAATTATGGCGCGAAATAATCAGAACGTGTCGTATACGCCTGATGCTTTTGATGAGCCACCAGAGGGACCAGTTGGAGTTCATCGTGGAAATCCTGCGTGGTATGCCGTAATACTTCCTTATTTTGTTGCATTAATCATTGCGGCGGTTGTTGGCGTTTTGGTTTGGGCTATTGCTTCTGGTGAAATCTCACATCTTCCGTTGTCTTGGAACCATCAGCAACAATCATCTCAATCAACATCTCCTGCTAAGCCTTCTGAAAACAAAAAGTCTGCTAAAAGCGACGAAGATAAATCTTCTGAAGACGAAGATGATGACGACGATAATAATAAATCTGAAGAAAATAAATCAGATAAGAAAGATGCTGATGACTCTAAAGATAATTCAGCAAATGATTCTAAAGCACAAACTTCACTGGACAAATCAGTTGCTGTGAAAGTTCTTAACGCAACCAAGATAAGCGGTCATGCTGCTGCTGGCGCAGATAAGTTAAAGCAAGCAGGATACGCAAATGTGACAGCTGGAAATCCAACTGGTAAAGTCCCAAGCGAATCTGTTGTTTGGTATAAAGACGATTCCCAAAAAGCTGCAGCTGAAGATATTGCAAAGACTTTAGGTATTAGCGCTGTCGAAAACGAAAAAGAAATCGTTTCTCCGATTGTAGTTGTGCTTTGCAAGTAATATTTTTCGCATAAAAATAACCGGTTAGAATTATTTCCAACCGGTTTTTGTGTATAAACGCCAAAAAAGTTGGCACTCGGGTACATAGAGTGCTAATCTTCAAATTAGCACTCAAGCCTTGAGAGTGATAATAAGCAGCTGACGGCTTATTACTCAAGATTGCAGTGAAAAGTCCATAAATAACGTATGTGGAGGAATAATGGCAAAGATTATTGCCTATGAAGAGGACGCCCGTCAGGGTATGCTCGCAGGTCTTGATAAGCTTGCAGACACTGTTAAGGTTACACTTGGTCCAAAGGGTCGAAACGTTGTGCTTGACAAAGCCTACGGCGCTCCAACCATTACTAACGATGGTGTTTCTATTGCTAAGGAAATTGATCTTGAAGATCCATACGAGCGTATTGGCGCCGAACTTGTTAAAGAAGTAGCTAAGAAGACTGATGACGTTGCAGGCGACGGAACCACAACTGCTACTGTTTTGGCACAGTCTTTGGTGCATGAAGGTTTGAAGAACGTTGTTGCAGGAAGCAACCCAATTGCTCTTCGTCGCGGCATTGAAAAGGCTGCTGAAGCAATCGTTAAGGAATTGCTTGCTTCTGCAAAGGATGTTGAGACCAAGGAACAGATTGCTGCTACTGCTACGATTTCTGCAGCTGATCCTGAAGTTGGCGAAAAGATCGCTGAAGCTTTGGATAAAGTCGGTCAGGATGGTGTTGTTACAGTTGAAGACAACAACAAGTTTGGTCTTGACTTGGACTTCACTGAAGGTATGCGCTTTGATAAGGGTTATATTTCCCCTTACTTCGTCACTAACGCTGACGATCAAACTGCTGTTCTTGAAGATCCATACATTTTGCTCACTTCTGGCAAGGTTTCAAGCCAGCAGGATATCGTCCACATCGCTGAGCTTGTTATGAAGTCTGGTAAGCCATTGCTTATTATTGCTGAAGATGTTGATGGTGAAGCATTGCCAACGCTTGTTTTGAACAAGATTCGTGGAACTTTCAATACTGTTGCTGTTAAAGCTCCAGGATTCGGCGATCGTCGTAAGGCTATGCTCCAGGATATGGCTATTTTGACCGGTGCACAGGTTGTGTCCGACGATCTTGGTTTGAAGCTTGATTCAATCGATGCTTCTGTTTTCGGTCATGCAGCTAAGGTGATTGTTTCTAAGGATGAAACAACTATCGTTTCCGGTGCTGGCTCAAAGGAAGATGTTGATGCTCGCGTAGCTCAGATTCGCGCCGAAATTGAGAACACTGATTCTGATTACGATCGCGAAAAGTTGCAAGAGCGTCTTGCTAAGCTCGCTGGTGGCGTTGCTGTTATTAAGGTTGGCGCTGCTACTGAAGTCGAAGCTAAGGAACGCAAGCATCGCATTGAAGATGCAGTTCGTAATGCTAAGGCTGCCATTGAGGAAGGTTTGCTTCCAGGCGGTGGCGTAGCTTTGGTTCAGGCTGCTGCGAAGATTGAAAAGACACCAGCTATCACAGAGCTTAAGGGTGAAGAAGCTACAGGTGCTGCAATTGTGTTCCGTGCTGTAGAAGCTCCAATCAAGCAGATCGCTCAAAACTCTGGTGTTTCTGGAGACGTCGTTCTCAACAAGGTACGCGAACTTCCAGAAGGCGAAGGCTTCAATGCTGCAACTAACACTTACGAAGATTTGATGGCTGCCGGCGTTACTGACCCAGTTAAGGTAACTCGTTCTGCTCTACAGAATGCAGCTTCTATTGCTGGTTTGTTCTTAACCACTGAAGCTGTTGTTGCCAACAAGCCTGAGAAGGCAGCTGCTGCACCACAAGCTGGTGCCGACATGGGCTACTAAATAAAAAAATAAAAGTGGCTCAAAAGTCTAAAACTTAATAGTTTAAGTAAATGGCGGCATGCTCAATGTAAGCGTGTCGCCATTGACTTTTTCATCACATTAATCAGCTCATCCCAAATAACGAAGTAGCTTGCGTTTCAGCATCAAGATACACTCCTGATGCATGTTGCATAGCTTGCTGAATTGCTTCTAGCGATTGTTCCATTTGTTGTTGCGCTGCTCGCCATTGCTGAGCGGTCGACGCAAATCGTGTAGCCGCCGATCCAGTCCACACGCTTTGTAATTGCTGTAAATTGGCATACATCCCGTTGACTGCATCTCTAATTGCACTAACCGAGGTTCCAACGGCTGCCGCAGCCTGCTGAATTTGCTCTGAATCAACTCGAAATTGTGCCATATTTCCCCTCCATTTGTTTTGCGTCTAAATAAACGCTTCTTTATAAATTATTTTTGCGAAACATTTCACATAAATTAAGCAAAGATTTTTATAATGCTACTTTTACTTGTGTGATGTCACGCTATTATGAATATATGCCATCAAAAAAGTACGAAAAAGATTTATGCGCCAATGTGGTTAAAAGCTTAGCTTGCACGCGCGTTGCAAATTTTAACTACCAGCATCTTCACTCAAAACTATTTTTAGCTAAACGCGTATTGCTTTTATTAATGGCATTTTTATTTAGTTTTTCTTTTATTCTTCCAACTCTTCCAATAAATTCGCTCATATTTTCACCTTTAAATGGAGTAAATACAATTAATGCATATGCTGAAAATAATGAGCAAAATTCTGGAATAGTTGCAACAGACTCAATAACAGACACAGAAAATTTGCTTGGGGATTCTGTCAGTAAAGTTGCTGACATGATTGAGACAACAAAAAAGCGTACAGGAGTAAATGTTAGGCTCTTATATTTGTCTACTTTTGGAAATACAAAAAATCCATCAAAATGGGCTAGTGATTTGTTGATTAGTACGCTTCCAGCTAAAAATACTGTGCTGCTTGCAGTAGCAACTCATGATGGAAGATTAGTTGTAGCTGTTTCGCCTAATTCCGATGAATGGCTCAAAAATAAAAATACTGTAGACTCGTTATCCGATGCAGCTTATAAGCCATTAGTAAGCACAACTGGAACGCATTGGGATCAATCTGCAATAATGATGATGAAACAAATAATGCGTGCAAAACGTACGTCAACAACTTCTTCTGCAAGTCTTATTTCTACAATTATTATGCTATTAATATTGTTGGCATTATTCTCAATAGTCGCGATTATTCTGTTTAGAAAGAATCGCATACAACGTCAAGTACTTGCTGGTGTTAGAAAAGCTCGTAGAAGGCACGCTCGTCACAGGTAGACAAAAAATATTCGATAACTTGTTTTATTTTCAGCAATTATTCAGGAAACATTCAGCTTGATAAGTGATGCTAATCAATATGAGTAAGAACGTTGAAGCATCTATTGTCGTGGTCGATGACGAGCCATCAATCCGTGAACTTTTGGTAGCATCTTTGCATTTTGCTGGGTTTGAAGTAGAAACTGCTGCATCCGGCTCAGAAGCTGTTGAAGTAATTGAACGAGTAAATCCGAATCTTATCGTTATGGATGTTATGCTCCCAGATATTGATGGTTTTACTGTTACGAGGCGTATTCGTCAAAATGGAATTAAAGTTCCTGTATTGTTCCTAACTGCAAGAGACGATACACAAGATAAAATTATGGGTCTAACCGTTGGTGGAGATGACTACGTTACAAAGCCATTCAGCTTGGAAGAAGTAGTGGCAAGAATACGAGCAATTCTTCGCAGAACACAAGAACCTGATGAAGAAACTCATATTATAAAAGTTGCGGATCTTGAGATTAATGAAGATTCTCATGATGTAACTCGATGCGGTATGCCAATCGAACTTAGCCCAACTGAATACAAACTACTTCATTATCTTATGGACAATGAAGGTCGAGTTCTGTCAAAAAGCCAGATTTTGAATCATGTATGGCAGTACGATTGGGGCGGAGACGCAGCGATAGTTGAATCTTATATTTCTTATTTAAGAAAGAAGATTGATGGCATTGAAATTACTGACGATTCAGGAAAGCCGCAAAAAGTAGTTCCTCTTATTGAAACTAAACGTGGCATCGGTTATATGATTCGAGAACCTAAGGCAGGTCAAGCCTGATCATGCAATCTAGTAATAATAACTACGATAATGCTGAATCAACTATTAGCAACAGTACGAATAATAACTCTAAAGATGATTCAGATGTTAGCACTGCTGGAAAAAGTGTTGCGATAGTGCTAAGCGAAAATGACAAAAAAGATAAAAAACCTCGTAAAACCTGTTGGCTACGTCGTCGCATAAATACGATACCACTGAGTACGCGCTTAGTTGCATGTACTCTCGCTATTTTAACTGTAGCTGCTTTTTGCATATCACTATCGATTCAGCAGCTCGTAGGAAATTATTTGCTAGAAAAAACTGATGCACAATTAGCCGGTCAAGCGCAATTTGTTTATGACAATGTTGATTCATTGCGCATGAAAAACTCAAATCAATCTTCAGTAGGTCCGAATAATTACTTTATGCAAGTTAGGGATACGCATAATAAGATTATTTCTACTCCATTAATACCCAAAATTAAAGGATCGATTGTTTCGGTTCCTAAACTTCCTGCAGACGGTTTTGATAGTAAAAAAATTGTTACTCACAAACCTTACACAGCACCTGCAATCGTCAGGGGAAATACCAATAAAGTCGATGCAATCACTAAAAAAGCTGCAAAATCACCATGGAGAGTTTTAGTATTAACGTGGGGTCAAAAGAATAACTATAACTCAGAGTTAAGCGTTAGCGGTTACGTCTATATTGCTTTATCTCTTAGCGATCAAATTGACACCGTTAGCACACTTACTCGTTACTGCATAATGGTAAGTATTGCAGTTATTTTGTTTGGAGCAGTATTTGCAGCAATTATTATTCAATCAGCTTTAAGACCGTTAAAACGAATTGAAAAAACAGCTTCGAAAATTGCTTCTGGAGATTTAAGCAAACGAGTTCCATCTGCTCCTGAAAATACTGAGGTTGGATCTTTAGCAGCTTCTCTTAACTCTATGCTCGCTCGTATTGAAAGAGGATTTAATGAGCAAGAAGATATGACAGAAAAAATGAAGCGATTCGTTTCAGATGCAAGTCATGAATTACGTACTCCATTGGCTGCAATTCATGGATACGCTGAATTGTATACAATGTGGCGCAACATGCCAGGAGAGCAGGAGAGAGCAGATGACTCTATTGCTCACATTAAAGCTTCTAGCGAAAGAATGACTGAGCTAGTAGAAGATTTACTTTCTTTGGCGCGTTTTGATGAAGGTCGTGGAATTAATATTTCACAGCAAGTTAGCTTGTCTCCAATACTTTCTGACGCAGCTAATGATTTACATGCTCTTGATCCTGCTAGATCCGTTCAGCAAGGCTATTTGACTATTTCGGATGAGTGGAAGCTTATGAATTGCACAAATTGCAATTTTGAGCGTAAGCTCCAATTCCATGCTGGAAAACTTCCAAGTGTTATGTTACTTGGCGATGGCGCTAGATTACGCCAAGTAATGACAAATATCGTAGGAAATATTCATAGATACACCCCTGTTGATTCTCCTGTAGAAATTGCAGTAGGAGTTATGAAGGCATCTATAACTCCAAATGAATTATCTAAATTACCTTCTGTAAAAGAATCACTGAAGGAGTTTTTGGAAGCAGCGGAAGTTAGCCAATCTACTGATACTGGTCATAAGTATGCTGTAATTCGAGTTGTTGACCATGGTCCTGGAGTTCCAGAAGAATCTTTATCTAGAATTTTCGAGCGTTTCTATATTGCTGACCCATCAAGAGCTAGAGAAAAAGGTGGAACTGGCTTGGGTATGGCAATTGCGCAATCTGTAGTAAAAGCACATCATGGTTTTATTTGCGCAACTATATCTTCTCCATCAGAAGCATCGACCGATTCTAAAACTAATCTTGATGACACTATGGATGGGTCTGAGCCGATAGATGTTAAACCTCATGGCTTAACTCTTACTGTAGTGCTGCCAGTTAATGAAATTGAAGATCCTTCTAAACTTGTTAGCGATTAAAATATTGGCATGAGTAACACTTGCGTAGGTTAAAAAAATTTTATTGCCCGCGTGTATGCGCTACAATGTAATAAGGAAACAAGTAATAATAATATTTGGTACACTATCTATAGACCTRTCKCWTATRCWSATNCNTGAYGCYKYSKRCRMTWCWSCKTGYGNARATSWSRRTKRTYKSSNGTRWSRTKWRWWAWRMMMAAWRGGCGCGTGCGTTGGTACGATACGCAGAAGGGGTACGGCTTTATTGTTGGAGATGATGGTAAGGATGTTTTCCTGCCAGCAGCAGCATTGCCAGTTACTGTAAAAACTCTACACAAGGGTACACGAGTTGAGTTTTCTGTAATTGAAGGTCGCAAAGGACCACAGGCGATGGGTTTGAATGTTATTGCAACAGCACCGTCGCTTGTCAAGGCTACTCGTCCTAAAGCCGAAGATATGGCGGCTATTGTAGAAGATCTTATTAAACTTCTTGATTCTGCTGGTAATGGTTTGCGTCGACGTCATTATCCATCAACTGCTGAAAGCAAAAAACTTGCTACATTGTTGCGTGCAGTGGCAGATAATTTTGACGTTCAGGAATAGTGTCTGGAATATTATTTATGACTGATGAAGTGATGGATCCACAAGAACTAGCTAGAAGTATAGCTGTGGAAACTTCAGAACGTACTGGTGCAGTAGGTGATTTTGTATCTTCTACAGAGCTTGGTGACGGAGTTACAGACTTTCGTTTCGTAAGCAATTTAGTTGGATATGAAGGCTGGCAGTGGTCAGTTACGTTGTATCATGATGAGGAAACGCAACGTTGGACTGTGAATGAATCAACGCTTGTTCCTACTGAAGATTCTTTGCTTCCACCACCATGGATTCCATGGAAAGACCGATTGAAACCAAGTGATCTTTCTGTAATGGATTCTATTGGCACATCTGAAGACGATTCTCGACTAGAAGATGGCTTCCGTCAAGTAAATAATATTGATGATAGTAATTCTGAAAAGAATATAGAATCAGCAAATTCAGATGATAATTCTGAGTCTAAAACTGAAGATGACGCTAAAGCTAATACTGAGGCTGAAGATAATACTGAAGCTAATACTAGCGAAGAAGATGCAGACACAAACGCAAACGCAAAAAAAGATATTAATCAAAATCAAGAATCTTGCGATGCAAATAATGATTTTGACGAAGATCTTGAAGAAGCTGTTTCAACGCTAAGACTGTCTCGCAGACGAGTAATGACTGCGGAAGCAATTTCGCAAACAGCTAAACGCTGGTACGCAGGTCAACATGGTCCAAAGTCGTTATCTACAAAAATTGCCGATGGCAAAGCATGTTCATCATGCGGATTCCTCATTCCTCTAGCTGGAAGTTTAGGCTCTATGTTTGGTGTATGCGCAAACATGTGGAGCCCAGACGATGGGCGAGTTGTCTCGCTTGATCATGCTTGTGGTGAGCATTCTGACATTGAACCACCTGAGCCATCGCAGCTTTGGATTCAATCTGAGCCCGCATACGACGATTATCATATTGACATTTTGCAACAAGCTCCACGAGATGAGCGAGCAGACGTTGAGCTTATTGAGGAAGCAATTGAAGACAGTAAGATGCATCGTCGTAAGCGCAGAAAATTAGATTCAAAATTGCGCAACAAAAAAGAAGCCTCAACAGACAAAGATGAACAAAATAATTTATCTGAACCTGATTTAATTGACAATTCAACTATTGACGAAAAATTATATGAAAATAATGATGACAAAAATCGTGAAATTGAAGTTAAAAATCAAACTGAAAAAATTGAAGAGACTGTAGCTAATGAATCTGAAAAATCTGAAAAATCCCAAAACGATGCAGATTATCCTGATTCTTCAGAAGTAAACTTGCCAGACGAAAATTCTGTTACAGAAGAAATACCGTTAACAGAAAAAATTGAAGAGCCACAAGAATCTGAAGACACTTCAAAAACTACAACATCCGCATCAATGCGATTATATAAAAGAAAATCTCGCAGACAACATAAGTAATTATGCAAGAAACGAAAATATGAACATTTAGATTCATCATTCATGATTATTGTGATGCTATGGAATGCTGTACGAATGAGTAAATATATACGACGCTTCGCGTCATGGCGACTCGTTACCATGGAATGAAAGAAAAGAACGGAAGGCAGTTATGTTTGAACGGTTCACTGATCGCGCACGACGCGTGATTGTGCTAGCTCAGGAAGAGGCTCGCTCACTTCAGCACAATTATATTGGTACTGAGCATATTTTGCTCGGGCTTATTCGCGAAGGTGAGGGCATTGCCGCGAAAGCGTTAAGCTCAAAAGGCGTAGACCTAGAAGGCACTCGCAAACAGGTTGAAGAGATGATCGGCAAAGGCACTGTTTCGCCTGCTGGTCATATTCCTTTTACGCCTCACGCTAAGCAAGTGCTTGAACTGAGTTTGCGCGAAGCTCTTCAGCTTGGTCACAGTTATATTGGTACTGAGCATATTTTGCTAGGGCTTATACGCGAAGGCGAAGGTGTGGGCACGCAAGTACTTATAAAGATGGAAGTTGATCTTGGAGATTTGCGAAGCACTACTGTTGATTTAATTCGTGGAGATAATGCTCCTAACGGTAGCGAGAAGGGCGAGTTAGCTAATGCTGGAAGTGTACAAGATAAGCGAAATCAATCCGGCTCTGCTCTTCTTGATCAATTTGGACGCAATTTAACATTTGAAGCTCAAGAAGGAAAGCTTGATCCTGTTATAGGTCGTTCTGAAGAAATTGAACGCGTTATGGTTGTACTTAGCCGACGCACGAAGAATAATCCTGTGCTTATTGGCGAGCCTGGAGTTGGTAAGACTGCAGTTGTAGAAGGTCTCGCACAGAAAATCGTTGAAGGCGATGTGCCTGAAACGTTAAAAAATAAGCAAGTTTATTCGCTAGACTTAGGTTCAATGATTGCAGGATCTCGCTATCGTGGCGATTTCGAAGAGCGCTTGAAGAAAGTGCTTAAAGAAATTAAAACACGCGGCGATATTGTGCTTTTTATTGATGAAATTCACACTATTGTTGGAGCAGGTTCTGCTGATGGAGCTCTTGGCGCATCCGATATGCTTAAACCAATGCTTGCGCGTGGAGAGCTACAGACAATTGGTGCTACTACTACTGACGAGTATCGCAAGTATATTGAAAAAGATGCTGCTTTGGAGCGTCGTTTCCAGCCGATTCAAGTTCCAGAACCTACAATTGCTGAAACTATTGAGATTCTTAAGGGATTGCGTTCTCGCTACGAAAATCACCATCATGTAACTATTACCGATGGAGCTTTACAGTCTTCTGCTGAGCTTTCTGATCGTTACATTCAAGATCGTCACCTTCCAGATAAGGCTATTGATCTTATTGATGAAGCTGGTGCGCGCTTGCGTATTAAGCGATTGACTCAGCCACCTGAGCTCAAAGAATTAAACCATAAGATTGCTAAGATTTCCGAAAAGAAAGATGAAGCAATCAAGCAGCAAGATTTTGAAGAAGCTGCCAATCTTCGCGACGATCAAGAAAAGCTCGAGAATGAAGCTGCAGAGAAGGAAAAGGCTTGGCGCGAAGGCGAGTCTAACGTCAAGATGGTTGTTGACGAAGACATGATCGCTTCCGTTGTTTCAAGCACTACAGGCATTCCTGTAGTAAAGCTTACTCAAGCGGAATCGCAGAAGCTTCTTCAAATGGAATCTGAACTTCACAAGCGTATTGTTGGTCAAGATGAAGCTGTGTCTGCTTTAGCTCGATCGATTCGTCGTGCTCGAGTTGGTTTGAAGGATCCTAAACGTCCTTCTGGATCGTTTATTTTTGCCGGTCCTACTGGAGTTGGTAAAACTGAGCTCGCCAAGGCACTCGCAAACTTCTTGTTTGATGACGATAATGCCTTAATTAGAGTTGACATGTCAGAGTTTGCAGAAAAGTATGCTGCGTCTAGGCTTTTCGGTGCTCCTCCTGGATATGTTGGATATGAAGAAGGCGGCGAGCTTACTGAAAAAGTTCGCAGAAAGCCATTCTCTGTGGTGCTTTTCGACGAGATTGAAAAAGCTCATCCAGATATTTTCAACACGCTTTTGCAAGTACTCGATGACGGTCACTTAACAGACGGTCAGGGTAGAAAAGTGGACTTTAAGAATACGATTATTATTCTTACCACAAATCTTGGTACTCGCGATATTGCGAAGGCTGCAAACACTGGCTTTACACTTGGAAATAACGCTGATTCCACGTATCAGCGCATGAAAGATCAGGTTAATTCTGAGCTTAAGCGTCATTTCCGTCCAGAGTTCTTAAACCGTTTGGACGACACTATTGTGTTCCGTCAGCTTACAGAGCCAGAAGTTCGTAAAATTGTTGACATGGACGTGAAGTTGCTTAACGACAGGCTGTTTGACCGTCACATGTCTCTAGAAATTACGGATGCCGCTAAGAATTTGCTTGCACAGAAGGGCTTCGATCCTTTGCTTGGTGCACGTCCGTTGCGTCGCGTAATTCAGAGAGATATTGAGGATACTATTTCTGAAAAGATTTTGCTTGGTGAACTTTCTGACGGCGAACACATTAAGGTGGATGCTGAAGGCGAAGGATTGCTGGGGGAGTTCACAATTAAAGGCGAAAAGTTCGAGACAATAGACACAACTGCTGTTGTTGCTACTGAAGATAGCAAGTCTGAAGAAAATAAATCTGAAGATAGCGAAAAAGAAGATAGCGCAGCTAAAGAAGATATTACTGCTAAAGAAGATAGCAATAAGAATAAGTAAAGTTACACAATAACTAACTGAATACACTAAAAGCCCGGCGCATAAATCTCGTCGGGCTTTTCTACTTATTTAACTTAAATTCATTCCTTAGTCATGCGAATATAGGATTTGAAGAGAATTTCCAAACGCTCGTCATTATTAGAGCAAGGCTTTGTGGCACCAAAAGCAACGTCTACTATTTTATCTAGCTCGTTGTGAACTTTGCGCAAATCTTGAGGCATGTATGTTGGGTCTAGTTTCTTAATTCTTGGATACAATGAAACTTTTCCTTCTGAACTCTGGAACTGTTTGCTTTTATAATATGAAACTGTTGCTTTCTGTGTTATATATCCCAACACTCATCATGTTGAGACAATCGTGTTGCTTTCCAAACTAGATTCAAAGAAATATATTAGTGTAGAACTTCCGATGGATGATATGGACTTAACAAGTGCCGAAAGTAAAGCAACCTATAAATAAATTCAAAACTATGTTTTTAAGAAGCTTGGATTTAAGGTATCTAAT
>NZ_LXJL01000030.1:0-25672 GCF_001641215.1 Gardnerella sp. 30-4
ACGCCATATAACTTTTTTATAGATAATTTTATTTACTATCAATAAAAATCGCATATTTGCAAGAAATCTGCTTTAAACCCAAGAGTCTGGTTCAATTCCTTGCGGTCCCACGAATTCTCCGTTCGGCACATAACTTGGTTCTCCTGTATCTTCTAAAACAGCGTCAGCAAACATTGAAACTTGATTTCCAAATGTCCAATCCCCTCTAATAGTTACTGATTTTGCAGCAGCTAAAGCTGGAACAGAATATGGGAATCTTTCGTTGAAATCATTGATGTTTTTGTAATAACGTGGATCCAAATCAATATCAGGAAATATATAGTTACCATCTTCCATTTCATATGAATCAGTAAGATGGAATCTATCTGATCGCATAATAAATAAGTCATTGGTTGTTTTAACAGGCAAGAAACGCATGCGATCAACTTCTACGCAAATTGCGTCATCAAAAAGTGAAGCTATTGCGCCCATTGCTGTTTCTAATTGCACTACTGGTGTGCTGCTTTCGTCAGTTGGGTCAACAGTTTTGTGATTAAAAATAACAGGCAAAGGCAAAATTCCTTTGTGCTCTTTTAACTTTTTTTCTAGAGCATCTACACGAACCCAAATATTATTTGTGTTGAAGTATGGATGTTTTTTAATGCTTTGTGCGCTTCTACGATCCTCAGGATGAACCTGTGTCATTTCTCGTAGTATTAGTCTTCCTGTTTGCGCGTCCCTAACAATGTGACCGCCCTTACGATCTGCTTGCGTTCGCTTCGCAACCTCAATCATGATAGGTGCGCCAGTATTTTCAAAATGTTGAGCAAGAGTGCGCGACGGTCTAGCACCTAAATTGTCAGAATTTGAAATAAACAAATACTCAATTCCATTTTCTTTAAGAGTATGCAATAAATCAGATTCCCACAGAGTTGAAAAAATATCGCCGTGACCTGGAGGGCACCATTCAAGAGATCGATCTTCCTTGTGAGAAACCGGTTCTCCAGTTTCCTCTACTAATTTTGGTTCTTGATGTTGAATAATTTCTACAGGAATATTGTCTTGCACAAACTTGCGATTGCGTTTTAGTACTTGCAAAGTATCATGAGACGTGCGGAAAGAATTCATGAAAATAAGCGGAAGATTAACTCCTAATCGTTGACGAGCTGTAAGAACTTGTCCAATAATAATATCAATAAAGCGCATTTGGCGAGCTTTATGCCTACGAACTGGTAGTAAAGATTTTGCGCAAGACAAGCCCATAGATGTTCCCAAACCGCCATTTAATTTAATAAAAGCAGTTTTTGCGAATGCGTTAACAGCTTTGTCGTGATCAATAGTTTCGTAAATTTCGTGGAAAGTTGGAACGCTTTTAATAGGCTCAACCGTGTTCTCGCGAATAAACTCCGCAGGCTTATCCCCTGATTTATCTAAATTCCAAGCATTATATAAGTGTTTAAATTGTTCAATAGCAATTTCGCTCATGCCTTGTTCGCGCATCTTTGCAGCGGACAACTCAAACGCGTCATCCATGTAAAAGCCTCCTCGTATGCATGTGACCTTAATAGTTTAGCGATTTGTGCGTCGCTGCGCAAATATTGCTTTTAACGGTTATTTTGAAATACTATTATGATTCTACCAAAGTTAGAAATTGCAAGATAGAAAATAATAAGCGCAGCCAATAATAAATACTGACTGCGCTTATGAGAAAKTTGCTACTAAACACCACTAAATATGAAATTTAGTTATTTTCTGCATTGTTGTCATCATTTTCTTCCGGTTCATCTCCAGTTTTTAGATGATGCTCGTCATAGCCTTGCAAGTAACGAGTGTGACGCCAATGGTGAATAGAAGCGTTTGTACCGCGATGATGTACGTGATACTTACGTGGAGTACCACCATAAGGAAGCTCTTTAACTTCGCTAGCAACTGCTATTTGGTTCACATTAGAAGGATCCATAATAGCAATTGGAGCAACAGGCTCTGGTTCTGTTGGAGCGGCAGTTCGATTCTTCAAGTGCGATGGCAACCATTGTGCAAACCAAGACAATGCCAAGCAAATAAGGAAATATATTACTGCTGCAACGCTTAATGTTTGCAAAATATTAAAGTACATTGATCCGAGTCGACGCGATTCCTGAAGCAAATCAGTGTACATAATAATTGAACCAAGTGCAGTATCCTTCAAAACAACTACAAGCTGAGTTACTGCTGCAGGCATCATAGCAATAATTGCTTGAGGCATTTCAATTTGTGTCAATGATTGGTATTCGCTCAATCCTAATGCAAGCGAAGCTTCTCTTTGACCGTTTGGCAAGTTGCCAACACCAGATCTAACAAGTTCTGCAACAACAGAACCGTTATACATAATCAGTGCCAAAACAACAGCCCAGTATGATGATTCTTTCATACCAGAAAGTGCGAATGCTCTCCACAAGAAAATCATAAGCATCAATACTGGTACTGCACGGCAAAATTCTACTACTATTGCGGAAATACTACGAATAATAAAATTAGGTAGTAAACGGCAAAGTCCGAAGAATAAGCCAAATACAATAGAACCAACTACTGCAAGTAACGATGCCTTTAGTGTCATCCATAATCCAGGAAGATAAAAATCAACCCAGGCTTCAGATTCGAGTGCAGGATTCCAAAGTGTCCAAGAAAGTTGGTTTTCTCCCTCTGGAGGATTGCTCAAACGAACGAGAATAGCAATAATGCAAATAACAAAAATGCAACCGGCAATAATATTAGCTATGCGAATTTTCTTAAGAGCTTTTGGACCTGGAGCATCAAATAATAATGATTGTTCACGTTGTTTAGCCATTGTTATCACCTTCTCACAGCAAGTTTATTTGACAAATAAGTAGTCAAAATGCCGATAGGAATGATGAGCATAATGTATCCGCAAGCGAAAATTAAGAAGATTGGAACAATCAAATCTGCATGTTTCTCAATCATTTCGCTCATCATTGTTGAAGTCTCTGTGGCAACTGATGCTGCAGCAGCAACTGTAGAATTCTTAAGCAAAGCAATAAAAGTATTACCTAATGGTGCTACTGAACCGCAGAAAGTTTGTGGAAGAATTACTTGTGTTGCAGATTGGAAGAAATTTAATCCAAGAGCGCGGCAAGCTTCTGCTTGGCCAACAGGCACTGTATTAAGACCAGATCTCAAAGATTCGCAAACAAATGCTGCAGTATAAAGCGATAATCCAGCAATTGCCAGCCAGAAGAAATTCACTTCAAAAATTGAGGAGAATCCTATCTTAAGCTGAGCGTAAACGCCTAAAACCATGAAAACCATAATGATGGTAAGTGGCATGTTTTTAAACAATTCAACATAAACTGTAGCAATCATACGTAATGATGAAACAGGGCAAATGCGCATAGTAACAAGAATTACGCCAATAATTGATGAAAAAAGTACACTCCATAAAGTTATTTCAATATTAACCAAGAATGCTCCTGGAATATTGTAGGAGGTAAATAGCTGCATAAAATCTTGCATATTACTTCTCTCCTTCTTGAGGAATTGGCGGATTATACTTTGCGTTTGGCTTAAAGCCAGTGCCTCGTAAATTGTCGTCTAGAGCTCTTTTCCATGATCCGTTACGAATCATGTCTTTTAAGGCTGTGTTAATTTTCTTAGCTAAGCCTGTATTTCCTTTTTTAATGCCAATTCCGTAATATTCTGCGGTAAATGGCTTGTTTACAAGCTTTAAACGACCTCGAGAAGCGGTTGCTAAACCAGCAAGAATAATGTCGTCGGTAGTTACAGCATCTACAATTCCTGAGAATAATGCAGTTGCACATTCTGCATAACCAGGCTGTTGCATAAGCTGTACCTTTGAAGAGTAACGCTCCTTAATAGCAATTGCAGATGTTGAGCCTGAAACTGAGCATAAACGCTTTCCGTCCAAATCATTTGGACCGCTTACTTTATGCTCATCTTTTCGAACTAGTAAATCCTGGCCAGCAATAAAATATGGTCCTGCAAATGTCACCATTTTTTTACGAGCATCCGTAATAGAGTATGAGGCTACAATCATATCAACATCGCCATTTTGGAGCATCGTTTCGCGTTGTTTAGATGGTGATTCTTTCCACACAATCTGATCTTCGGAATAGCCAAGCTTTTTAGCAACATACTTTGCAACATCAACGTCGAATCCAACGTAAGTTCCTGATTTTTTGAAGCCGATGCCTGGCTGATCGAATTTAATACCGATGCGTATGACTTTTTTACCATCGCTACGATCGCACGCTGTAAGTGGCATAACGCAACATATGGTACAAAGCATCGCTAGTATCGCACGAAAAATGCGATTTTGTAATATTTTCATATCTTTTCCCTTCATAAGAACTGTTTTAAAGTTTCAGAATTTTACTGAAAGATAAAACAAAAAGCAGATTAATGCGTAAGAATCTTGGAAAGGAAATCTTTTGCACGATCAGTTTTTGGATGTTCAAAGAATTCTTCAGGAGTGCCTTGTTCAAGAATTTGACCATCTGCCATAAATACAATTCTGTCAGCTGCCTTGCGTGCAAATCCCATTTCGTGGGTAACACAAATCATAGTCATGCCTTCTTTTGCAAGTTCAACCATGACATCAAGAACTTCATTAACCATTTCCGGATCTAGTGCAGATGTAGGTTCATCAAAAAGCATAACTTTTGGCTGCATAGCAAGAGCTCGAGCAATTGCAACACGCTGCTGCTGACCGCCGGAAAGTTGTGAAGGCATTTTATTTGCTTGATTATCAACTCCGACTCGAGTAAGCAATTCCATAGCAAGAGATTCAGCACTTTGCTGATCCATATGGCGCACTTTCATTGGAGCAAGAATAACATTTTCCAAAATAGTCTTGTTAGCGAAAAGATTAAAGGACTGGAATACCATACCAACTTCTGCTCGCAAAGCTGCAAGTTCTTTTCCTTCTTGAGGAAGTGGCTCACCGTCAATACGTATGTCACCTGAATCAATAGTTTCGAGACGGTTAATTGTGCGACACATTGTCGATTTACCAGAACCAGATGGACCGATAATAACTAGTACTTCGCCTTTATTAACAGTCAGATTGATGTCTTTAAGCACATGAAGTTTTCCATAATGCTTTTCGACATGACTTAGTTCTACGAGGGGATTTGCCGCTTTTTGCACTGAAATAGTGCGATTAGTCATATCCTCGGCGTTTGGATTTGACTTTGATACTTGCTTATCCATAACAAGAAGTTTAGCTAACCTGTGTTACGGCTATTTATCACTATCGTTACGTTTTGTAACTCTTACGTTACAAAAAAGCCGTTAATTGTAATCATAAAATCAACAATCAACGGCTTATCAATAACACTTTTTACAAGTATTTCTATTTACTCGTTTTCTTCTGGATCGTAATCAACGCCAGTTTCAGCACGCTGCTCGTCAGAAATCGGAGCAGGAGCGCCGGTTAGAGGATCCCTACCGCCGCCAGCCTTAGGGAA
Source organism: Gardnerella sp. 30-4 (assembly GCF_001641215.1). Classification (NCBI taxonomy): domain Bacteria; kingdom Bacillati; phylum Actinomycetota; class Actinomycetes; order Bifidobacteriales; family Bifidobacteriaceae; genus Gardnerella; species Gardnerella sp. 30-4. Next base: position 5,463 of record NZ_LXJL01000030.1, read on the forward strand.
TGCAATTACGTCGCGGATTGAGCTTGCGCCTGCCAAAATTGCAGCAGTACGATCCCAACCCAAAGCAATACCAGCGTGAGGTGGAGCACCATACTTGAAAGCTTCAAGCAAGAAGCCGAACTTTTCGTCAGCTTCAGCCTTATCGATTCCAAGAACGTTAAGCACACGATCTTGAATATCGTCGCGGTGAATACGAACGGATCCGCCGCCCATTTCGTTACCGTTGCACACGATATCGTAAGAATCGCTCATAGCGTGCTCTGGATCTTTATCAAACTTATCGATCCAATCAGCAGATGGCATTGTGAATGGATGGTGCATAGAAGTCCACTTTGAGTGACCAACAGCAACGTCGTCATCATCTGGATCATCAGTGCGCTTGAACAGTGGGAAGTCAACAACCCAAGTGAAAGCAAACTCATCTGGGTGAAGCAATCCTGCGCGGCTAGCAAGCTCTACACGAACAGCACCGAGCAAAAGCTGCGAAGACTCGCGGGAGCCTGCTGCGAAGAACACTGCATCGCCATCTTCTGCTCCAACAGCTTCCTTAAGACCTGCGCGCTCTTCTTCACTAAGATTCTTAGCAACAGGACCCTTTAACTCGCCATCTTCACCAAACACAACGTAAGCCAATCCCTTAGCTCCACGCTGCTTAGCCCAATCCTGCCAAGCGTCAAACTGACGGCGAGGAGTTGCAGCACCGCCCTTAAAGAGCACAGCGCCAACGTATGAAGCTTGGAACACGCGGAATGGAGTGTTCTTAAAGTAGTCAGTCAACTCAATAAGTGGGTTTCCAAAACGCAAATCAGGCTTATCGGAACCATACTTATCCATTGCTTCCTGCCAAGTAATACGAGGCAAAGGAAGAGCAATCTCGTGACCAGCTTCCTTCCAAATAGCAGCAATAACGCGCTCTGCCATAGCCATAACATCTTCCTGGCTTGCAAAGCTCATTTCCATATCAAGCTGAGTGAACTCAGGCTGACGATCCGCACGGAAGTCTTCGTCGCGATAGCAACGAGCAAGCTGATAGTAGCGCTCGACGCCAGAAACCATGAGCAACTGCTTTAGAAGCTGAGGAGACTGTGGAAGTGCGTACCAAGAGCCTGGAACCAATCGTGCTGGAACAACGAAGTCGCGAGCACCTTCAGGAGTTGACTTAATGAAAGTTGGTGTTTCAACTTCAGTAAAGTTCATGTCTTCCAAAGCATGGCGGGCAGCCTTAGCCATATCAGAGCGAAGCTTCAAATTGCGTTGCATAGATGGGCGACGCAAATCAAGGTAGCGATACTTCAAACGAACATCTTCGCTTGGAAGCTTGTTCTCGGACTCGTTTTCCAAAGCTGTTGAAACCTGGAATGGCAAAGCGTCTGACTTTGCGAGAATAGTAACAGTTTGAGCAACAATCTCAATTTTACCGGTTGCTAAATGATCGTTTTCGTTGCCATCTGGACGCAAGCGAACTTCGCCGGTCACTTGTACAACGAATTCACTACGCAATGGTCGTGCAGTTTCTTCATCGTAAATAACAACTTGCACTAAGCCTGTGTTATCACGGACATCAACAAAGGCGACTCCACCATGATCACGGCGACGATCAACCCAACCAGCGATGGTTACTTTTTGCCCGACTAATTCTTCAGTCACTTCAACGGCATGATGTGTGCGATACGCCGTCTGGCTCATAAGTCCACTTCCTCTACAATCTAATTGATATATTCATTTGTTTCTATTGACATGATTTTGCGCACAATATTCAAGCAAATTTGCAAGAACATTATTTAGCGCAAGAAACTGTCTGCCGGGCATAAACAGTATCCGGTTGCCAAGACGTGGCATCCGCGGTTTCCTGTTCGCCAGTAATAATATTTTTTACTTCATCGTGAGATGACTCTGATTCAGTGCTATCAGCAGGGAACCACACATAAGGAATGCCGAGCTTGTCAGCATATTTTATTTGCTTACCAAGCTTTGCTGCGCTAGGAGCAACATCTGCTGCAATGCCTCGATCTCGTAAAGTTTTAGCAATAGCATTGCATGCAGGACGATCTTCTTCATTCCACACTGCAACAAGTACTGCAGCAGGAGAAACTCGAGAAACAGTAGCTCCTGCAGTGTGAAGCATATAAGAAAGCAGTCGAGACATGCCAATTGAAAGTCCTACGCCTGGATACTTCTTCTTGCCCTGTGAAACTAAATTATCGTAACGTCCACCAGAGCAAATTGAACCAAGAGATGCTGCATTATCAAGGAAAGTTTCGTAAACAGAACCAGTATAGTAGTCAAGTCCACGAGCAATCTTCAAATCAGCAACAACAGCGCCTGGGCGAATACGTGCTGCCTCGTCTACAATCATTGCAAGAGTTTCAACACCTTGAGAAGCTAAAACATAAGACTCGTTATCATCATTTCGAGAAATATTATGCTTATCGCATAATTCGTCGAAACGAGACTTCAACTCATCTCCTGTTTCGGCAGTAAGTTCAGCTAATTCTAAGCATGCATCAGCTTGAGAAGCCGTAGCTCCGCATTCTTTTACCAAAAGCTTGGATACTTCTTCAGCGCCAATTTTGTCTAGCTTATCGATTTCTCGAAGAACTCCCTCGATATCGCTTAATCCAATACCGCGATAAAAACCTTCAGAAAGCTTTCGATTGTTAGCATGAACAGTTGCCTTAGGAAGACCGAACTTACGTAAACGCTCAAGAGCTTCAACCATGACAAGTGGAAGTTCAACTTCGTAGTGTGAAGGTAATTCGCCATTTCCTACGACATCGATATCTGCTTGAACAAACTCACGGAAACGACCTTCTTGTGGACGCTCCCCTCGCCAAACTTTTTGCATTTGCCAGCGCTTAAATGGGAACGTCAAATCACCAGTATGCTCAACGACGTAACGGCTGAGTGGAACTGTTAAATCGAAATGTAAACCAATGCGTTCTTCTACAGGAGTGTCGGATTCGTGACCAACTTCTTGTAAACGCGATAATAAATAAATTTCTTTACTGGTTTCGCCTTTTTTTAATAAGCTTGAACCCTGTTCTACTGCACGCGTTTCAATTCCAATAAAACCGTTGAGTTCAAACACTTCTCTTAGTGTGTCAATTACTTGCTGTTCAACAGCGCGTTCACTAGGAAGCCATTCAGGGAAACCCGATATTGATGAGCCTTGTACCATGTCCACTATAATAGGTGGTGTTGCGGAAAAATCATGGCTTACCGTCATACTTATTCGTAACATTGTTACCGTGCATCTGCTGTAAGGAGTCGTCCCGTGACCGAACAGACTAAACCTGAAGAAACTACTAAAACTACTACCGCGCCAAAGCCAGTTGCTCCATCTCCAGCAAGCTTCGCGCATAAGACTCGTGTTGTTGCTCAAGCACCAACCATTTCTTATAGTGAAGAGGATATTAAAGCCGCAAAAACTTTTGGCCGTGTTGATGAAAATGGCACTGTTTACGTTACTGAAAACGGTGCTGAGCGTGAGGTTGGTCAATACTCCACTGGCACTCCTGAAGAAGCGTTGACTTTCTATATTCACCGTTATCTTGATTTGAAGATTAAGCTTGATCTTTTTGCTAAGCGCTTAGAAGCTTCCAATGTAAAAGCAAAAGAAATTGACGAAACGCTTAATACTTTGAAAGCTGAATTGGAAAATCCTGCTGCCGTAGGCGATATTGCTGCTTTACGTGCGCGACACGCCGAATTGACTGCAAAAGGTAATGAAAAGAAGGAAGCAATCGCTAAAGCTCGAAAAGAAGCTCTGGAAAAAGCTTTGAAAGAGCGTACAAATATTGTAGAACGTGCAGAATTGTTAGTAGCGCAAATGAATGAATCTACTAATTGGCGTGAATTAAACGATAAGCTACGTGCTTTATTTGACGAATGGCAGGAGCATCAGCGTACTACTATTCACTTGAATAAGTCTGATGCCGATGCTTTGTGGCAGCGTTTTTCAAAGGCTCGTTCTGCATTCTCTCAGGCTCGCAATTCTTGGGTTAAAGAACGTGAGCACGTGCGTAATACTGCTAAGCAGCTTAAGGAAGCTATTATTGCAGAAGCTGAAAGCTTAAAAGATTCAAAAGATTGGCGTGAAACTTCTATGAAGTTCAATGCTTTGATGGATCGTTGGAAGAAAGCTGGCAATGCTGGCCGCCAGCACGATGATGCTTTGTGGGCTAAGTTCCGCGAAGCTGCTGATGCTTTCTATCATGCTCGTCAAAATGACCGTGAAAAGGTTAATGCTGGAGAACACGAAAATCTTGCTAAGAAGGAAGCTTTGCTCGTAAAAGCAGAGGCTTTGTTGCCAGTAGAAAATGAAGAAGCTGCTAAGAAAGCTCGTAAGGCTTTGTCTCAGATTCAGGAAGAATGGGATGCTATTGGTTTCGTTCCTCGTGAAGATATGCGTCGTATTGAGTCTCGCTTAAACGACGTTGATAAAAAGATTAAGGCTGTTGAAGAAGCTGCTTGGCGTGAGGCTGATCCTGAAGCTAACGCTCGTAAGTCCAGTTTTGCTTTACAGTTGGAAGCACAACTAGAAGAGCTTAACGCTGCTATTGCTAAGGAAACCGATAATAAGCGTAAAGCTAAGTTGGAAGCTGAAAAGGCTACTAAAGAGCAGTGGTTGAACGCTGTTAAATAATTAGTTTTATAACTAACTAAAAGTATGGGGTCGCTTGATTTTAAGCAACCCCATACTTATTTTTTCGGCTGTATTTTAAGCTTTATTTGCTTTAAGAGTTTTTTATTAAAGATTTAGCTAAATGAATAAAAGTATTAGCTAAATTAGAATCTGCCAATTTTCCATCTTCGGTTAGAACAGCAGGTCTCCCTGCTTCACCAGTTTCTCTAAGCGCAGGATCTAAAGGAAGTTGAGCTAAAAGAGGCACATTAGTGTCAAGAGCGTTACAAAGTTGTTCGCTTACTCTCCTTCCTCCTCCTGAACCAAATAATTCTAAGCGCTCGCCGTTATTTTCAAACCAGCTCATGTTCTCAACAACTCCGCGAACTTTTACAGGAATTTGCAAAGCCATAAGACCTGACCTAACTGCTACATCTGATGCGCTAGGCTGTGGAGTTGTTACTACAACAAGCTCTACGTTTGGTAAGGATTGCGCTACAGCTAATGCCATATCTCCTGTGCCTGGAGCTAAATCAAGAAGTAAAACATCAGGGTTGCCCCACCAAACATCTGAAAGAAACTGCTCTAAAGAACGTTGTAATCGTGGTCCTCTCCACAAAATAGCACGATCAGTTCCAGCAAACATTCCAATAGAAATAAGCTTTACTCCCCAAGCAACTACAGGCATAAGCATTCCGTTTAAATTTGTTGGTTGAGAATTAACTCCAAACATTCGCGGTAAAGAAAAGCCGTAAATATCGGCGTCAATAGCTGCAGTATCGTAACCTAATGCGGCAAAAGTTGCAGCTAAATTAGCAGTTATAGAAGATTTTCCCACTCCGCCTTTCCCAGAGGCTATAGCAAAAATTCTCGTGCGAGTGCCAGCTTTATTAAATGGATTTTCTTTGCGTTCAGCTTTTAAATCTGCAACCAACTTTTCTAATTTAGTTTTACTCATTGCAGTAGCGTTAACGTGCGGTATGAGTATTGCTTGAGGATATTTAGATATAGCTTCTTGAACTCGTCCTGTAATTACTTCCGCAAGAGGGCAATTTGGCACAGTAAGTTCAAGATTTATCTCTACATCATAAGCAAACTTTGTTGTATCAATGGTTTCAGCTTTCTTTATCACATGCACTCCGGTTACCATATTTAATTCGGTAACAGAGCGACCTAATTCTGGATCAATAACGCTACCCAGCAAATCGTAAACTTGTTTTTCGAGTTCACTTGTATTCATCCGTTATGATTCCTCAGCAATGAGATTTGGAACAGTATTATTTGCAATTTGTAGTATTTCTTCTAAGTTCCCAGTTTTTAAAAGAGTATTAAACTGTTGTTCGTTAAGCATAGGGATGCCAAGTTCTTGCGCTTTAGTTGCCTTGGATCCTGCATTTTCGCCTAGAATAACGCAATATGTGTTCTTGCTTACTGATCCTGATGCTTTGCCGCCTCTTGAGACTATAGCTTCTTTTGCGCTGTCTCTTGTAAATCCTTGCAAAGATCCTGTAACAACTATTGTTTTACCTACTAATGTTTGAGCGAAAGATGATGCTTCAACTTTCCCTACTACACCTGCTTCTTGCCACGATTTTAATACTTCAAATTGCCAATTAGCAGGGTCTTTAGCTTGTTGGAACCAGTTGTATACTGCTTGCGCAATTTCAGGACCAACTCCATCAATTTGTGTAAGTTCTTCAATAGATGCTTTGGAAATATTGTCTAAAGATCCAAAATTTGCCGCTATAAGACGTGCAGTTGGTGGACCTAGTCTACGAATAGATAAAGCAACCAAAACTCGCCACAGTGCTGCATTCTTGCCTTTTTGAGCTATTTCTTCAAGCATACTACGAGTAGTTTCAGAAGGTCTTGTATACCATGGCACATTTATTGTTTCTTTAGCGTTGTCGCTAGTTTTAGCATTTCTAGTAATGCGCTTATTTTTCCAAAGTACCACTTTAGCGTCAATTGGAACTTGGAATTTAGGATATTGAGGATCCCATTGTTCGTTTGGTGAAGTAGTTTTTTCGGGAGTTCCTTCTGCTTCGTAATTTGTAGATAACTTTGCTTCGATTGTGCGAGTCCAAAATGCTCTAACTTGATGCCAAAGACCAGATCCGCCTATTTTGCGTGTACGCTTTTTAAAGCTACCGTCTTTACTAACTTCTTTCCACTCTTCAACAAGAGGAATTTCTTTCCAAACCATTACATTTTGCAAATCGTCGGCAGTAATACTAAATAATCCAGCTTCATTTCTAAGTACTGGAGTTTGTGGTTCAGGTAGCGTTAAATCTGGTGACGGTATATATGGTTGTTGAGTTGCGCCTCGCTGAATTATAATTTTATCCATATCTGGGCAGTAAACTTCTGCAGTTGTAGGTCTGCAATCCTCAGGATTTGTAAGAGCTAGCGCAGCGTTATCGCCCAAATTTTCAATATCAAAAGCTTGTCTGGAAGCCAAGTGAATTATTCGTTCTGTAAGTTGAGCTGGGCAGTTTTCTACATTTGGGCAACGAATGTCTTTATCTCCCTCTTTTGCAGGAGCTAGCTTAGTTCCACAAGATGGGCAGTATTCTGGCATAACAAACTTTCTAAGTTCATTTTCTCGCCCTTCCCTAGCTTTAAGTACCGGTCCGACTAATTCTGGAATAACATCCCCAGCTTTACGAACTACGACAGTATCGCCAATTAGCACGCCTTTATGTTCAACTTCGTAAGCATTATGAAGAGTTGTGCGAGAAATTGTCGATCCTGCTACAGTAACAGGTTCAAGAACAGCTACAGGAGTTACTCTTCCAGTTCTTCCAACCTGGACAATAATATCCTTCAAATAAGTATTAACTTCTTCAGGAGGATACTTGTATGCAATAGCCCATCGTGGAGCTCTAGAAGTAGCTCCTAGTTGATGCTGTAATGCTCTGTCATCAACTTTTACAACTATGCCGTCTAAAGCGTGCAAAATATTTGCTCTATGCTTTCCGTAATAGTCAATCATTTCTTCTATTTCAGAAAAATTTGTGACTTTTCTTGTGTACGGAGAAACAGGTATTCCCCACTGTTGATAGAGCTTATATGCGTCAGACTGATTAAATTTTGTTTCACTATTGTTATGGTTTGTATTTTCTTTCCAACGAAGCTCACCTAGTCCGTGTGCAAAAAAGCTTAATCGACGCGTGGCTGTAATTCGTGGGTCTTTTTGGCGCAAAGAGCCGGCTGCAGCGTTACGAGGGTTTGCAAAAGCAACTCGTCCAGCATTTTCTTGTTCATCATTTAATTTTCTAAAGTCTTCCCATTTCATAAAAACTTCGCCACGAATTTCCACGAACTCAGGAATATCGTCAGGATTATCAGAATGAAGCTGTGTTGGTATTGCTTCAATCGTTCTTACGTTTAATGTAATATCCTCGCCAGTTACGCCATCGCCTCTAGTAAGACCTTGTTCAAGAGTACCGTTGCGATAAATAAGATTTAAAGCAAGACCATCAATTTTTACTTCGCAAGTCATAGGAAGAGGCTTAGACTCATCCCATTGTAAATCGCGAATTACGCTGTTATACCAATCATGTAATTCTTCAATTGAAAATACGTCATCCAAACTCATCATTCGAGACGGATGCTTTACAGAAGTAAAATCGTTAGAAAAAGTTCCACCTACGCGATGTGTTGGAGATTGAGGAGTATCTAAAGTTGGGAAGGCAGCTTCTAAAGCGCTTAGCGCTCGCATTCTTGCATCATATGCTGCGTCTGAACTAGTCGGAGAATCTTCTACGTAATAAGCAATTTGATCAGATTGTGCCCAAGCTGCCAATTTTGCCCAAAGTTTCGCAGCTTGCTCTATAGTAAGCGTCGCTGGCTGCAAGTTTCCAAGAGCCAACGCATCAGTGTCTGTTGGCTGAAGTTGAGCAATCCACGTATCTGTTTTTTGCGTATTTTCATGAGTCTCATTTTGCTCGTCAAAATCGTCAAAAAGAGTCCATTGTGCGTTTTTTGACTCGATATCATCGTGAGCCATACTCATGAAACCCCCTTCAAATCAGCTGTTGCTTTATATAGATTATGTCACTTACCATTTACGCATTTAATGAACGTAAGAACTGTGATTGTACTGCACCTTCACAATCGTCATTCAGTGACATTCGAATATGCGCTACGCACAAAGTTCTTGCAATTACAAACATTCCATCGTCAACAGTTAGCTTTGCGGCTTTTCCAATAATATGATTTGCTTCAATATTAGGCCAGACAGGAATATCGTCACTCATAAAGCAATGTCTAACATCATCCATACTAGTAGGAGCTTTATAACACTGCGAGCGCATTCGTGATAATAATTCTTCTAGTTCCATTTGTAGCGGTTCTATTCTTCCTGGAGCTAAATAGTCTGCCATTCGGTAAGCGCTTGCTGCCAGAGTGAACTTGTCTTGCATCCAAGCTGCATAAGCTAATCTATAGTATGCGAATGCTGCGTCGTCTTTGTCTAATGCGACTCGAAGTGCGTTTAGACATGCTGCTACTGTTGACGTCCAATCTTCTTGTTGCGATAATGCTGCTGCAAGTCGCAAATGCGATAATGCGTATGTTGGAGCGTATGAAACCATTGTGTTTAAATGTTTTAACGCCGCATCATATTGATGTAGTTGTGAGAGCAAATCTGCTAATTCCATGTGGGCGTAGAATAATCCGTCTGGAATAAGTAGTGTTTGCTCGTCTGGTGTTGCGAATAAGCGGTTGTACACTACTCGTTCTGCATATGAATTAAAGTAACGTGGCACAGCATTATCTATTGTGAACATGGTGTCAAATTTTGCAATACTGTTCTCATAAGATTCTAATGCTTGTTTAATGTCGCCCTCTATGAGTTGTTCTTGGGCGTGTATGCGCATATCTCTTATATTTTGAGATGCTTTGAAATGAAGTTCCGGTATTGTAGTTTCGTCAATAAGTGAACGAGTTACTATATCTGCTTGGTTGTTAAGCTCTGGGTCGCCAATTTGTTCGATGATATTCATTGCTTCACGAGCTTTTTCAGCTGTTGTTAGCAATGGTTGTGAAGCAATATGATGAAAATCGGCGACTGCTTGCTGTAGCAAGTCTTCTCGTTGTATAGAAAGACCTTTAGCATGTTCTGTTCCGAGTATTTCTTCTTGTTCTTCGTTAAATAGTGTGTCTGAAAACTCTGGCTCTTCCTGTGCGCCGTTAGGTGAGAAGCAAGTGTCATGCAAATCGAATGATGGTTCTACAGTGTTAAGCTTGCAATTTTCGTTTAAGCTTATACGAGCGTTAGATTTTTTGTAGAATTCTATAGGATTTCGTAATCCGTGCGAGCGAATATGTTTTACGAAATTGTCACGTTCGAAAGTGACGGTCATTAAAGTTCGCACTTCTGGCGGTTCGCTAAATGCTGCTAAAGGATTTGTGTTATTTGCGTTGTTTTCATTGTTTCCGGCTGCCATTGCGCTTGTTAAATCATCACTATGCTCATCTACTAATGATTGCGCAGCTTCTACAACATCAGCAAACGGTAGGTGTTGCAAATCTTGCAACTTAGAAGGGTCGCCATGAATGTCTCCATCTTTTGGCTCACCTTTTTCGTGCGTCGTACTATTGTTATCAATTCTATTTAGTGCTCTTAGCGTACGATTTAGTAGATTGCTAATAGCGCTATCTTGTGCAGCAACCATTTCTTCTAAACCTATAGAGTCAAGTCTAATAGAAACTTGCTGTATTTTATCGCTAATACCAAAAGCGAGAGTTGCAAGCATAATTCCAATTCTCAAATTGTAATTTACTGAAATATTGGACTTTTCGCTATCGCTATACTCATGCCACTTATTTTTATGAGTATCGTAGATACTTCTTGGCATTAGTGATGATCCTGTTGCTGTAAAAGCTAATGCAACTTTCCCATCTCCTAAATTAGAGCGAAAATCTGCATCAAAACGGAACGGTAAATACAAGCTACGAATAAGTTCAGCTAAAGATTGGCGATACAACCACTCTCCTGCTTCAGTCTGTTTTAAATACGATGCAGACTGTTGGCACTTGCGAGCTTTGCGCCATAAATGCATTAATGGGCGAATACAGTCATCTTGCGTAGGATCTCCGAAACTTTGCATTCCTAAATCTTCGCTAGCAATAAAAGCTGGATCTTCAATAAATGAGTTATCGATAGCACAAATGCGCTCGCAAGTAATATTATCTTCTAAACTTTTACCACCTTGCGATGCGTTTGCTTGAATGCATTGATAAATTGCTTGTAGTCTGTTTAATGCACCTTCAATGCGCAACACTTTCAAAGCTGCAGAAGGCTCTAATGAATCATCCCAAATCAAGTAATGTGCTGAAGTTTTCTGTGCAGGTTGTAAGTGTAATCTTTCCGCTGCATGGACTGCTTCTAGACTGTGAGTTTGCTCTAATGCTCCAACGTCGCGCATGACGCGTTCGTAGTATTCTTCCAAACCGGAAACTCTAAAACCTTCTTTGCGCGCAGTTTTAATATCGGAAACGCTTCTTCTTATTGCGCCAAGAGGAGCTTCTGTATGCAAGCGGTGTAATACGTGAAAATATCCAAAACCAACTAATGATTGGTGTAAATCTGGCACAAAAAAAGTCGCAAAAAATACTGTAGCAATAGCGTCTTCATATGAAAGATTGCATCTAAAATCGTCACTCAACGATACGCGTGTGCCTTCGATAGTATATTTTTTATGCTTTCCATTGTTTAAGCAGATCCATGAAGCAACTTGATGTAAGCCATCATCTAAAGAAACTTGCATAACAACATCGCCATAGACAAAAGGCTTATCGTTAATGTTTTGTTTTGCGTATGAGCTTGAAGTATTCTTATTTACTTTCTTTTTTCGTAAATTTTTAAATACGTTTTGTAGTTGTTTTGTAAAGTTATGTGATGCTTGTATTTGCTTAGATCCATAGAATCTAGTTTTGTTATATAGATTAAAAGACCCTTGCTCAATAAATGACAATTGTGGTATGCGCTCAATTGCTTCTACAGGAGTTACTTTATCTCCTGTGTAAACTCTCCCATCTTTGTCTGCGATTGCAAGTTGACGAAAATGTTTTCCATCATCTTTGCATAAACCTAGCGCAATTCCAAATAGTTTCCCAGGGATTTTAAACCAAGCTAGTTGGGTATTTGCTGGAAGTCCTGGAAAATCACAAAAAATACGGTGTTTAGAAAAAGTAGGAATGGAAGTAATTTCGCCTTGTTGCCATAAGGAATCAATAGCGTCTGACATGATTGACATACGATCTTCTTTAGAGTGTGTCTGCTCGGTAGATTGCACGTCTTCAGCCATAATCCCCATTCTTTCAAGTCGTTGACATAATGCAAGTTGCGTTCGTAAGCATTCAGCATTTAATCTTGTGCGCTGACTGCACTCGTCACATCATAGTTCAGTATATAAGTAGTATATAGGAAACGCATGTTCGATGTGTGAATGTTGCAGAATTGTGGATATTTTATTTTCAAATGGAGCGGACAACGGGACTCGAACCCGCGGTCTCAACCTTGGCAAGGTTGCGCTTTACCAACTAAGCTATGTCCGCAAACAAGTGAATACCTTATATCATTTTCATAAAAAGTGCAAATTAGGTATGTCGCAAGCCTTACAAGTACTGGCTGCACTTGTAAGGCTTACTTGTTTCAGATTTTCAGTGTTTTAAGTTGAAGACTTATTTTATTTGTTTGCTTACTTGCTTTCGTCATCGCGCTTTGGAGAAGATGGTGTTGCACCCTTTTCAAGCACTCGACCAGGGCCTGCAAGATAAGCTGCGCGGCCTGCTTCAATACCAAGCTTGAATGCTTTAGCCATAAGCACAATATCGTTTGCAGTAGCAACTCCAGTATTTGCCATTACAGCTGCAGCACCCATTTCCATTGCTTCAGCAGCCTGGCTTGGAACGCCAATGCCGGCATCGACAATAACAGGAAGATCGATTTCGTCGATAATAAGCTGAATAAACTTCTTAGTTTCAAGACCCTTGTTAGAGCCAATCAAAGAGCCGAGAGGCATAATTGCGGCAGCTCCAGCGTCGCGCATTGCCTTAGCAAAGTACAAATCTGGATACATGTAAGGAAGAACAGTAAAACCTTCGTCAGCCAAAATCTTTGTTGCTTGCAAAGTAGCTTCATTGTTTGGCAACAAATACTTGCGATCAGGAATAATCTCAAGCTTGATGAAGTTTCCGCAACCCATTTCGCGAGCAATATGTGCAGTGTTAACTGCTTCCTCTACAGTTACGCATCCGCTAGTATTAGGCAAAATGGTAACGCCTTCTGGAATATGCTTTAAAATTCCTGCAGCTTTCTCGCTATAGCGAATTGCTACAGTAATCATTTCAGCTTTAGCACTATTTACTGCGGCATCAATAAGCTCCTCAGAATACTTTCCAGAACCCAAAATGTATCGAGAAGTAAACTTCTTACCACCTAATTCTAAATAATCTTCATTCTCCATAATTTCCTCCATTTTTTATCCATTTCAACGCTTCTAACGCTTCTAAACTTGCGATAATCGAAACATAAGGCAAATACAAGCCTTCTTCAGGAGAAGACTTAAAATCACCTACTAAGCACACGTTTGAAAGATGCTTAATTTTTACGTTCTTAATATCTCCTAGTCCAGATAAGCCAGAAGCGGTAATAACATATTTGTTAGGATGATTCATGAAATAGTCAAGAACCATTGCTTTCGATTCGCGATTGTCGAATGCTTCAATAAACAAGTCGGAGCGCTCAGCAATCTCATCTAACGATTCCGGCGTAACTTTTTGCACGAAAGCTTCTACTTCAACGTACGGCAAAGTTTCATTAAGCCGCGCTTTAGTAGCAGATACTTTGTGTTGTCCAATTTCGTTAATCGTATAATTTTGACGGTTTAAATTCGAATACTCGATACTGTCAAAATCGTAAATGTACAACTTTTTTACGCCGGCTCGCGCAAGCATCAACGCAATGTTTGATCCCAAACCGCCGCAGCCAAGTATTGAAACTGATTGTTGAGCAAACAAATCATTATCTTCCTTTAGCTGACGTTTAAGAACTTTTGCGCGAATATCGTCACTTTCCATTCATCCTCCTCCCATAATGCTAAATACTTCAATTTTTGCGTTATCTTTAACTATGAAAGTTTCAAAATCTTTGCGTTTTACTAATTCACCATCAACTTCTATTGCAACAAAAGTACTGTCGTAACCTTCGCGCTTAAGTAGTTCAAGTAAATTCTCGTTCTCAACATAATCCACAGTATCGTGATTAAGTTTCAGCACACTTACCTCCTTTCTGTAGAATATGCTTTAAGTTTTAAATATTACGTTTAAAGATTCTACCTAATCCTTAGCTGGATGAAGAATAAACTTGCCCTTGAAGCCTTTGCAAACGCCATTTTCTTGGCTGTAAATTTCTTCGCCGCGAAGCAAAGTTCTTACCACCTGGCAGCCAATAGTGCGACCAACGTATGGGCTGAACTTGTTTCGATACTCAAGGTCTTCAGCTTTAAGAACATAAGGAGCGTTTGGCTTAATGAATGCAAGATCTGCGTCGTAACCCAAACGTATGCTGCCTTTTCCTTTCAAATCGAAGCGTTTTGCAGAATTGCTAGAATTCAATGCCACAAATTGAGTTAATGACATTCCGCGCTTTTGCACAGCTTCATCAAAGAACACATCAACATCGTTTTGAACGCTACCAATACCACCCCAAGCTGTGAAAGCATCATCAGTTTGCTTCAAACTCAAAGGAGCTGGCGAATGGTCGGAAACAATGAAGTTAATAGAACCGTCAAAAACCTTTTCCCACAAGCCATTCTGGTTTTCCTTGTCACGAATTGGCGGAGTGCACTTAGCGATATTTCCAATTTCGTCAAGCTCAGAAGTGTCGAAATATAGGTAATGGTTGCAAGTTTCGCAGCTTACGTCTACGCCATTCTTACGAGCGTCAGCAACAGCTTGAGCACCTTCTGGTGAAGAAACATGAACAATATGAATTCTGCATCCAGTTTCTTTAGCAAAAAGACAAGCGCGTTCAATCGCTTCAACTTCAGTGAAAACAGGTCTGGTTGCTACGAACTCAGAAAGCTTTCTAGCTCCCATTTGATGAGCTTTCTTTCCAAGCTGGTCTGTAATAGGAGCATTTTCGCAATGCATAATCAAAATTTTGCCGGTTTTTGCAATCTGCTGCATACCGGTGTAGAGGGAATAATCGTCGCAATTATACAAATCAACTTGCAAATCCTTGTCGCCAGTAGTGCCGAGGAATGCTTTGTAATTAACGACACCCTGCTTATCTTGCTCGCATATTCCGCCATTGAGGTTTTGTGGTTCCAAGCCACCAGTTTGACCAACATCAACCTTGAGCTTTCCGTCGGCTTCTTTAAGCACTGCTTCAAATGATTTTCCATCAGTAGTTGCAGGAATTTGATTGCAAGGCATTTGCAGCATTGTAGTAATACCGCCTTTTGCGCCGGCAGAAGTTGCTGTTACAAAACCTTCCCAATCGTCGCGAACGCCGCCGCCTGGAGCGTTAATATGAACGTGAGAATCAACTTTTCCAGGAACAACTATTAAATCAGTTGCATCAATAGTTTTATCGGCTGTAAAGTTGCTTCCAAAAGCAGCAAACTTGCCGTCTTTAATTGCTATATCGGCTTTAGTTGCTTCATTATCGAATACAACCAAACCATTTGTGATTACTACATCGTAGTTCATATTATTTCCTTTCTTTAGCCATTGTTGGCTGAAAAACTTTTGATAGTAATATTTGACACACGAATCCTACAGCGCATCCCACAATCCATGAGATTTGAGTAAGTGGTGAAAGTAGAGGAATTATCTGCCCGGAAAGAGCAAATAAAAGCCCAAGTATCGTAGCAGTATAAGATATCCAGTTAGTTCCAGAATAAGCAGATTTTGACGAGCTATTTGTATCGTAATAAATTTGATCAAGATCAATATGTGTGCGCTTTACTACGTAATAGTCGGCAAGTAGAACACCTGCAATAGGGCCTAAAAGCATACCAATAAGATTCAAGAAGCCTGTAATATTAGCCATAAACTTCCACGGCATTAACACAGTGCTTACAAGAGCTGCAATAACTACGCCACGCTTATAATTTACAAATCGCGGAGCTAAAGCAGTTAGCTGGTATGCTGCAGGAACAATATTGCCAGTAGCATTTGTGCAAACTGTAGTAAGTAGAAGCAACCCAGTAGCTATTGCAATTGCAGGAAGATTATCCCACTTGTTTATGATAACAAGAACATCTGTAATAGTTTCATGGTAAAAAAGCGATCCGCCCACTAAAATAACTACGCTTGTAAAAGCAAAAAGCGCGTAACTTAGCAAGAAGCTGGCAATTTGACCTTTTAGTTGAGCCATAGTTGACTTTGCGTTTTGCGTAAAATCAGCAATAGAAACGGCAGGAGCAGCCCAAACGCCCAGTACAGAATTTACAACCATCATCATGAAAAGCCCAAGACCGTAATTAGTTGGCGCTTGAACAGTAGCATGATATTGCATGATTGCAGATAATCCACCAGCACAGCTAATAGCCCATACGCTCATGCAACCAAAAACAACGTAAATAAGTGGGCTTAATACTACAGTTAGCTTATTAAGAGTTTTTCCTCCGCCTAAACCAATCGCCAAATTAAGCAACCAAAATATTGCGAAGGAAATAATAATAGGTATGTGTGAACCTACAAATGGTATTTTGTTTCCAAAAGTAAGAAACTCAGGGCAAATTTTGCCAACTAGAATCTCTAAAGCTTTCGCACCTATATATGTTTGAATTCCATACCAGCATATTGCAGCAACTACTCCCCTGAGGAATCCTGGTAGTTGAGCGCCTGCTTTTCCGTATGTTGCGCGCAAATGCATAGAAAACGGTATGCCGTATTTGGAACCTACAACACCGTTAGCAACCATGACAATTGCTGTAAGAATTGCGCCAAGCATGATACCAATCATTACGTAAATTGGAGAGTATCCCATTAAAAGGAACGCGCCAACTGCAGCATAATTAGGAATATTGTGTACAGACTGCATCCACAAAGTGCAGAAATTAAGAGCGCTCATTGTGCGTTTTTCTTGCGGCTTTGGCAGTAAATCTTCGTTGGTGTAGCCGCGCTCGCGGTAACATTCCAAGTTTTTACTAGCTACTGGCTCATCTTGTAGCAGTTTACTAATTTGCATGCGCACCTCCTTACTTTTCTTGTTTGTAATTTGATTCTTTTTTGTGTTTTGAGTTTTTTGAAAGTAATAATCGCAACTTTGCTCAAAAATAAAAAAAGATACGAAAGGATTTCGTACCCGTGGTGGTGCGCCCCTTCGTATCAGCCTCTTATTCGTGAATAAGCGTTGTACTCTCATTCGATATTCACTTTTCTTCGCTGCGATTAATTAAGCAGTGAAGTTTGCATCGTATATGCCTTTTGAGTCCTTCCTAGATTTCTATTTATTTGGTTTTCGTTATCTTTTTAGTTGGTTTTTAGTTAGTCCTCATAAGCCAAACTATGCAGAGCATCTCGTAAAAGCTTTACTCCGTGAACAGCGTCTTGTGGATCTGTGTACTCTTCTGGAGCGTGACTAATACCATCTTTTGAAGGAACGAAAATCATTCCGGATTTTACAAACGGAGCAAAAATTTGCGTATCTTGACCAGCACCTGAATGCATGACTCTGTACGCATAACCTTGCTTATTAGCTTGATCTTTCAAAAGATTAATAATATCGTCGCTAAGTGGTGTAGGATCGTCAGACATCCACTTATCGATCTGCGCTGTAATGCCATAAGACTTGGCAGTTTCGTGAATATCCTCGTCGAGTTCCTGCAAGAATTTATCAAGAAAAGCTTTATCTGTATGACGGCAGTTCATTGAAAAAGTAACTTCTCCAGGAACAATATTTACTTGATTTGGAACTACGCTGATTCTACCGAAAGTAAGCACCAGTGGGTCGCCTGCTTGCTTAGCTTTGTCAAGATTTTTGGCGATTATATGAGACATGCAATCTACTGCATCGTGCCTGTAGGACATCATTGTTGTGCCAGCGTGATTTTGTACGCCTTTAAGATGAATATCCCAACGATGCTGGCCAGCAATGCTAGTGATAATACCTAAATCTTCGTGATTGCTGTAAAGCGTTGGTCCCTGCTCAATGTGTAGCTCAATCCAGGCTTCAAGATTTGCGAACTTAGGTTGAGTTGTTTGATAATTGAACCCAGCTTCACGCATTGCTGTTTCGAAAGGAACACCTTCGCTGTCGCAAATATTTTCTACGTCCTCTTTTTGGGCTAGTCCGAAGAAATTCTTTGAACCCCAGAATACGTATGGGAAACGTGAGCCTTCCTCTTCTGCTAAGCAGATAATGCGAAGACTTTTCTTTGGCTTTCCATATCTAGTAAGTAAATTCTTAATTGCTAAATAGGCTGCAACTATTCCAAGTTGGCCGTCAAAACGACCTCCTCTTGAAACTGTGTCAATATGCGATCCACAAGCTATTATGCTTTCTGGTTTTTCGCATCCTTCAACAGTTGCAATTAGGTTTCCAACTTGGTCGAATTCTACAGTCATACCGAGTTTTTCAAATCGTTGACGAAGAGCAAAAAGAGCCTGTTTCCAAGATTTTGTGTAAAGAGGTCGAGTAACTCCTTGTTCTCCTGGTTTTTCTGTGAATCCTGCAAGCCAGCTTATGGCCGATTCTATAGTTTCAGCACTTATGCTGCTATCAATCATGTGCAGTATTCCTCCTCACTTGTGCAAGTTTTCCCAAAAGTGACATTCAGGCGGATATTTTTTGGTTTTGGTGTTTGGTTTTTGTTTTTAGTTGTTTTTTAAATCTTTTTTAATTGTTTAGTTGATACTCGTGTAATTGCTACTACTTTGTGGCAACGCAAGATGTCACGAAAATCGTGACAGAAAGAAATCACTTATTGTAATTGCTCCCTACGCATGTCTTAACAAAACAGGTTCAAAGGGTGTTTCTCAACTGTTTCCAGTACCCCTGCAATTTTCACTTGTACTCGGACGAGTATAGCACGATATTAAATGAACTCAAAATGAACATTAGTATGTGTGTTTCTGTGAAGAAATGATTGGTTGCTTGATTTATTTAGGTTATAGGCAAAAAGTGTGTAAGAAATCTTGTATTAAGTCTTGCAATACAAGCGTTTTGCGGTAATCTAATCTGTTTTCTGCTCATTCGCCAACAGCGCAAATGTTTCACACGACTCTGCCCTGCCTTCGTCTTTTCTGACGAAGGCAGACCTCGCTTGCGTTGAAAGCACAGTGTGCTTTTAACCTTGAGCAAGCTCGGCGCACACTAAATCGCAATTGTTTGTTACTGGCGCAGTTTACATACTGCATGAGTAATACTAAATTGCAATTATTCGTTACTGGAGCAGTTTGTGCACTGCACCAGTAACATATGACCGTTGTTTTCTCAGTTCGTTAGCTTAAATTAGTAACGGTGTTTGAGCTGCGTCTTATACCGCAAGATATTCATCAGCTTAGCTTTACACACTTTTGTGGCTATGACCCCCTGTGTTCGCATGCAAAAATTTTCATATGAAAGTTGGCAAATAAAAAAATATCCAGATAACAAAAAACGCAGTGATTTTACACTGCGAACATATTGTGGGTGATATAGGAATCGAACCTATGACCCCTTCCGTGTGAAGGAAGTGCGCTAGCCGCTGCGCCAATCACCCAAAATTTTTTTAATTATGCGTGAAAGGCAATCCTTTCGAGTGGGCGATACAAGGTTCGAACTTGTGACCCCTTCCGTGTCAGGGAAGTGCGCTACCACTGCGCCAACCGCCCAGGTTGTTTATTAAGCTTGAAGCTTAATCGAGGTGGGTACGAGAGTCGAACTCATCTATACGGCTTTGCAGGCCGCTGCCTAACCGCTTGGCTAACCCACCGTAAGGTCGAATAACTCATCGGACCTAGAGCGGACAACGGGACTCGAACCCGCGGTCTCAACCTTGGCAAGGTTGCGCTTTACCAACTAAGCTATGTCCGCAATGCTTTCTTGCTAACTGTGTCAGCGCCGAAGCACGAGTAACTACTATACCCGAAATATTTACAAATGCAAGCTTTGCGTCTTTTGGCGTGTCGCTTGGTGTTGCTTGGTGTGCTCAAGCAGGTTGTCTCGCCCCGCTTATGTGGGAAACTCTATCAGAAGCGATTACGCATCAACAACATTGTTATTGTGATTCTTGAGTTATTTCTCAAAATTGTTGCGTTAGGGAAACAGTTTTGATACTTGTGCTTATTATGTATGATAAATCTGCTAAACAATAACAACAATATGAGTCACACTTGCGATAATGTAGATGCTCATATGATAGAATTGAATGTAGAGCTGGGGCTCCCCTTACCCCTTAATCTCGTAACGAGTTGGTTTGGGGGAATGACCAGCTCTTTTGTAATAGTTAATTTTCCCGTTTTTTATTATTCAAACGCAATTTAGTTTCGTATCTTTTCTAGATAAATGTTTTTGAACAATAGTATTCATTGAATCCTTTGGTGCATTGGATATTATAAAAAATAAAGCTATAATGAACAT
>NZ_LXJL01000031.1:0-8085 GCF_001641215.1 Gardnerella sp. 30-4
ATACAAGATATTGTTTACCTTTTAGCACGCCATTAATTTATAAATTGTCAAAGTTTTATATACACAATTATTTTCTTGTATCAGAAGGAGAAGAATATGAGTAATTTAGAAGATACAAAAGCACAAATTCCGTCCGTATTTTGGACAATAGCCAATGGTGTATTTCTTGCTGGCGGAATTGCGCTGATTGTAATGCGTAATGATTATCTATGGGGGGTGCCTCAAATTATCGCTGGATTATTTGGTCTTGCAACCATGTTTCTCATTAAAAAACCGTGGTGCGCGCAGCTATATTTTATCGTATCTTCACTAGCTGTAATAGCAAATGGGCTTATGGAAATATTCGGCATAATCCACGGATCTGGATACGGTTATGTTCCGCTGATTATTGGCATAATCGTGCTTCTATTTATAGGCCTTGACAAGGATGAAAGTTCAAAAGCTCTTGGAATTGCCAAGAATAAATAAAAGCATTAGACTGCGATTTTAACTTAAAAACATATCACAATTTTCAAAGGTCAAGTTGCATCCATGCATCCTACGGCTTGACCTTTACTTATTTATCCGTTATTTATTTGTTTTGCATAGAGTTTATGCGTTACTAAGCGACTTACTTGCGCATAGCCTCAACCACATTGCTTTGAATCACTAAGCTTTAAGCGAACTTATTCGCTGCGGAGTAACCCCCGTAAGCTCTGCAACATCACGAACCGTCAATCCCTGATTCCTTAGTATGCGAACCGTTTCACACATAAGCATAGATGCCTCTTGCTGAGTTTTTATAGCTGCCGATTTTGCATCTAACATGCGCTGAAGCATAAGCTCATCTTGCTCACTAAGTTTCGGAGTTACTTTCACGCCATTGACTTTAACATTTAAAGTTGCAGCAGCATCTTTTACCATTGCTGCAACCTGATCAAGCCTACGCACTTGAGTAAATAATCCTGGTATTTCCGGCACTTCTATCTGATATTTTCCAAAGTACTTTGGATTTTGCAAGATAGGTTGGTTCGTGCGAAGTTACTTTTCCTGCGCAAGCTCGATTGGCGGATGCTCCGCGCGGAAAGCATTTACGTGCGCTTCAGACGCATACCCTAACGCAAAACCAGTAATCAGCGCATACTCCGGAGGAATGTCGAATACTTCGTCAAGCGGTGAACGCCATGTAGCAAGAACGCCAAGGGGGCATGAATCTACGCCTTGCTCTTTAGCTGCCAACAGTAACGTTTGTAGCATAATTCCAGCATCCAGCGCAGCAAACGGCAGAAAATCGCGGCGAACAAGCACAAATCCCATAACTGGCGCACCGAACGCCTGGAAGTTGCGCAAAGTGTGAGCATTTCGAGCAGGAAAATCTTTGCGATCAATATTTAAATGTTTATACAACGCCAACCCTAAACGAGCGCTACGCTCTTTAAGTGATTGTGGATACGGAGCCATTACAGGAAAATCTCCATCCGGGTGGCTCATTTTCTGCGCTATCAGGCGCTCTTCTTCGCTAAGGGTAGCGTCTTTAGTACGAAACATTGCTTTGCATTTTTGCACATATGCGTCGATTAGCTGCTGCTTGCGTTCTCCTTGAGCAATAGCGAGCATGTAGCCACGCGTATTGGACCAGCTCGGTGATTGTGCAGCTGTTTGCAAAATAGTTTCAAGTATTTTAGAATCGACAGGTTTATTTAGAAAATCACGTGCAGAAAATCGCGACTTTGCGAGTGCTTCAAAAGTTTGTGTAGTCATGCTTTTAGTATATCGCACCGAATACGCACGCAGTGTTCTCTCTCGTGTTTGTGTGACTACCTGCTTGAGTGCTTATAGCGCGAGCGTTCCAGCATTTTTGACCACAAATGCCCGCAGTTTTTCCTCGTGTTTGGAGTGTGTCGGTGTGTGTTGCGCTCCATTTGTGAGAACACTCTCTCACGTTTGGAGGGTTAACCCTCGCTCTACGCTCCATTTGCGAGACGACACTCGCACTATACGTGCTCGCTACGAAACTCGCGTTGGAAGTCCACTGGACTTCCAACTTAAGCGAGTTTCCGCTCCGAATTGCCTTCGCGCGCTAAATCGCAGCGCTCAGACAGGTCGTCGCGCCCACGTTTGAAGAATTACAGATAACAGTATACGAAAACGAAAGAACAGTATGCGAATATGAAAAAAGCGGGGAGTAAAAAACTCCCCGCTAGAAAAATAATGCGGCAGCGTGCTAGTCTCCCACACCCTATCGAGTGCAGTACCCTCGCCGTGTCAGGCCTTAGCTTCCGGGTTCGGAATGGGACCGGGCGTCTCACCTGAGCCATGACCACCGCAAAACTAGATTATACACTCAAAACCATTGAGTGGCAACACGTGGCGGTTAGGGAACCGGACATGAACGCGCGTAAAAACTCTTTTACCAACTGATCGTTAAGCAAAACATTCAGTACTCATTAACGCTAGAAGAATAATACTCATAAGGAACTCACCCTCCCCACTAGTAAAAGTGAGGAAGAATGTCACCATCGCCCGTTAGTACTAGTCAGCTCCACCCCTTACAGGGCTTCCACATCTAGCCTATCAACCACGTGTTCTACATGGGGGCTCACACACTAAAGTGCAAGGAATGCTTATCTTGGAGCAGGCTTCCCGCTTAGATGCTTTCAGCGGTTATCCCTTCCGAACGTAGCTAACCGGCAGCGCCACTGGCGTGACGACCGGCATACCAGAGGTTCGTCCACCCAGGTCCTCTCGTACTATGGGCAGGTCTCCTCAACATTCCAACGAGCGCAGAGGATAGAGACCAAACTGTCTCACGACGTTCTGAACCCAGCTCGCGTGCCGCTTTAATCGGCGAACAGCCGAACCCTTGGGACCTGCTCCAGCCCCAGGATGCGACGAGCCGACATCGAGGTGCCAAACCATCCCGTCGATATGGACTCTTGGGAATGATCAGCCTGTTATCCCCGGGGTACCTTTTATCCGTTGAGCGATGCCACGTCCGTACGCCGGCACCGGATCACTATCTCCGACTTTCGTCCCTGCTCGACCCGTCAGTCTCACAGTCAAGCCCGCTTGTGCGATTACACTCAACACCCGATTGCCAACCGGGCTGAGCGGACCATTGAGCGCCTCCGTTACTCTTTAGGAGGCAACCGCCCCAGTTAAACTACCCGCCAGGCACTGTCCCTGACACGGATAACGCGTCGAGGTTAGACGCCAGATATGGAAAGAGCGGTATTTCACCTGTCGACTCCACGCAAGCTAGCGCCCACGCTTCACAGCCTCCCGCCTATGCTACACGATCCACACCTAACGACAATACCAAGGTATAGTAAAGGTCCCGGGGTCTTTTCGTCCTTCTGCGCTTAACGAGCATCTTTACTCGTACTGCAATTTCGCCGGGCTCCTGGCCGAGACAGTGGGGAAGTCGTTACGCCATTCGTGCAGGTCGGAACTTACCCGACAAGGAATTTCGCTACCTTAGGATGGTTATAGTTACCACCGCCGTTTACCGGGGCTTAAATTCACCGCTTCACCGAAGCTAACGGATCCTCTTAACCTTCCGGCACCGGGCAGGCGTCAGAGCGTATACAGCGGCTTACGCCTTCGCACGCTCCTGTGTTTTTGGTAAACAGTCGCTACCCCCTAGCTTGTGCCACCCCCAACAGCTCAACAATGTAAAACCATATCACCATCAGGGGTCTCCCTTATGCCGAAGGCACGGGAGTAATTTGCCGAGTTCCTTGGCCAGGATTCGCCCGATCGCTTCGGTATACTCTACCAGACCACCAGTGTCGGTTTAGGGTACGAGCGGAATCACACCTCACGTTGAAGCTTTTCTTGGCAAGCAGGATCACCGGAATCAGCCTTACAGCCTACCCATCACGCCTCAGCTTAACATCCCCCGGATTTACCTAGGAGACAGCCCACACGCTTAGCCACGGAAAACCACCTCCGCAGCCGGCTACCTACCCGCGTCACTCCCACGCTAACCTACTACCGATACAGTCCCAACACAAACCCATCAACAACCCCGAAAGGCAATCAACAAGAAAATGAAGGTTAGTACTCTCAGATTCAGTTCGAACGGTGTAACACCGGTACGGGAATATCAACCCGTTCATCCATTCGACTACGCCTGTCGGCCTCGCCTTAGGACTCGACTCACCCGGGGACGACGAACGTGGCCCCGGAACCCTTAGTCATTCAGCGGACGGGATTCACACCCGTCTCTCGCTACTCATGTCTGCATTCTCACTCCTGTAAAGTCCACGACAAGTTCACACTGCCGCTTCACCCCATACAGGACGCTCTCCTACCCCGCATGAAACAAATCATGCAGCCGCGTCTTCGGTGGCGTGCTTAAGCCCCGCTACATTGTCGGCGCGGAACCACTAGACCAGTGAGCTGTTACGCACTCTTTCAAGGATGGCTGCTTCTGAGCCAACCTCCTGGCTGTCTATGCGACTCCACATCCTTTCCCACTTAGCACGCGCTTCGGGACCTTAGACGACGATCAGGGCTGTTTCCCTTTTGACGACGGAGCTTATCCCCCGCCGACTCACTGCCGTGATAAACCTAACAGGTATTCGGAGTTTGGCTGCTATTGGTACCCGGTATGGGCCCGCAAGCATCCAGTAGCTCTACCCCCTGTAAGCAATAACACGACGCTGCACCTAAATGCATTTCGGAGAGAACCAGCTATCACGGAATTTGATTGGCCTTTCACCCCTAACCCCAAGTCATCCCCCCAGTTTTCAACCTAGGTGGGTTCGGTCCTCCACACGGTCTTACCCGCGCTTCAACCTGCTCAGGGCTAGATCATCCCGCTTCGGGTCCAGGACATGCGACTCAAACGCCTTTTAAAACTCGCTTTCGCTACGGCTCCCCCACCCGGGTTAGCCTCGCCACATACCACTGACTCGCAGACTCATTTTTCGATAGGCACGCCGTCACCCCACAAAGAAGGCTCCGACGGATTGTAAGCGCACGGTTTCAGGAACTATTTCACTCCCCTCCCGGGGTGCTTTTCACCTTTCCCTCACGGTACTAGTACACTATCGGTCAGACAGGAATACTTAGGCTTACCCAACGGTCTGGGCAGATTCACGCGGGATTCCACGAGTCCCGCGCTACTTGGGAATAAACATAAAGAGACATCGCACGACAAGCTACGGGGCCATCACCCTCTACGGCTGGGAATTCAATCCCATTCACCTAGCACGACATTTTATCACTCTCCTCAACCCCGTCAGAGGCTGAACAGTCCATCCCACGACCCCGAATGCGCAACACCTGACGGCTATCACACGCACCCGGTTTAGCCTGATCCGCTTTCGCTCGCCACTACTCACGGAGTATCCTTTCCTGCAGGTACTGAGATGTTTCACTTCCCTGCGTACCCCCCACAAAAACTGTGGTGACCACTCATAACAGTGGCCGGGTCTCCCCATTCGGAAATCCTCGGATCAAAGCCCACTCGGCAGCTCCCCGAGGCATATCGCAGCCCGTCACGTCCTTCATCGGTCCTGTCTACCAAGGCATCCACCATACGCCCTTACCAGTGACAAACACTAAAGTAAGAACCCATCAGCAAAATTCTCTAGACAAAAAATCATCACACTAAACGATCACAAAACGATCAAGCGACTCCAACAAAAGGAGCCGGTTGAAATTGATAAAAGCAAAAAAATCGAAACCAAAAAAGTCTCGCATTTTACTCGCGTCCACTATCCAGTTCTCAAACCACCACAACACCACAAAACCAGCATCAACACTCAAAAAGCATCAACCTGAAATCCTGTGAGTCAAGGACCGCAACCCCAAAACAAGGGGGGTGGCAATCCGGGAACCCAAAAGCATGCCCAACAAACTCATATAAACGTTAACCACTGTTTTCCACACCAGTAACCACACTCAACCGAGCGTGCACAAAAACTCCGTAGAAAGGAGGTGATCCAGCCGCACCTTCCGGTACGGCTACCTTGTTACGACTTAGTCCCAATCACGAGCCTCACCTTAGACGGCTCCATCCCAAAAGGGTTAGGCCACCGGCTTCGGGTGCTGCCCACTTTCATGACTTGACGGGCGGTGTGTACAAGGCCCGGGAACGCATTCACCGCGACGTTGCTGATTCGCGATTACTAGCGACTCCGCCTTCACGTAGTCGAGTTGCAGACTACGATCCGAACTGAGACCGGTTTTAAGGGATCCGCTCCATGTCACCATGTCGCATCCCGTTGTACCGGCCATTGTAGCATGCGTGAAGCCCTGGACGTAAGGGGCATGATGATCTGACGTCATCCCCACCTTCCTCCGAGTTAACCCCGGCGGTCCCCCGTGAGTTCCCGGCATAACCCGCTGGCAACACAGGGCGAGGGTTGCGCTCGTTGCGGGACTTAACCCAACATCTCACGACACGAGCTGACGACGACCATGCACCACCTGTGAACCTGCCCCGAAGGGAAACCACATCTCTGCAGTCGACAGGCACATGTCAAGCCCAGGTAAGGTTCTTCGCGTTGCATCGAATTAATCCGCATGCTCCGCCGCTTGTGCGGGCCCCCGTCAATTTCTTTGAGTTTTAGCCTTGCGGCCGTACTCCCCAGGCGGGACGCTTAACGCGTTAGCTCCGACACGGAACCCGTGGAATGGGCCCCACATCCAGCGTCCACCGTTTACGGCGTGGACTACCAGGGTATCTAATCCTGTTCGCTCCCCACGCTTTCGCTTCTCAGCGTCAGTAACAGCCCAGAGACCTGCCTTCGCCATTGGTGTTCTTCCCGATATCTACACATTCCACCGTTACACCGGGAATTCCAGTCTCCCCTACTGCACTCTAGCCCGCCCGTACCCGGCGCAGACCCACCGTTAAGCGATGGGCTTTCACACCAGACGCGACGAACCGCCTACAAGCTCTTTACGCCCAATAATTCCGGATAACGCTTGCGCCCTACGTATTACCGCGGCTGCTGGCACGTAGTTAGCCGGCGCTTATTCGAAAGGTACACTCACCCAAAAGGCTTGCTCCCAATCAAAAGCGGTTTACAACCCGAAGGCCTTCATCCCGCACGCGGCGTCGCTGCGTCAGGGTTTCCCCCATTGCGCAATATTCCCCACTGCTGCCTCCCGTAGGAGTCTGGGCCGTATCTCAGTCCCAATGTGGCCGTCCGCCCTCTCAGGCCGGCTACCCGTCGAAGCCTAGGTGGGCCATTACCCCGCCTACAAGCTGATAGGACGCGACCCCATCCCATGCCACTAAACACTTTCCCAACAAGACATGCGTCAAGTTGGAGCATCCAGCATTACCACCCGTTTCCAAGAGCTATTCTGGAGCATGGGGCAGGTTGGTCACGCATTACTCACCCGTTCGCCACTCTCACCAGTCAGCAAGCTGACTAGATCCCGTTCGACTTGCATGTGTTAAGCACGCCGCCAGCGTTCATCCTGAGCCAGAATCGAACCCTCCACGAAAAACTTCAATGAAGAGCCAACAAAAGGCTCCAATATTAAAAAGAAAAAGACGAGACATTCTTTAAGGAAAGAACATCCCAACAAAAAACCTCACCACCATTTAACCATCTCTCAGGCACCCTGCAATCTGCAAGGCTGGCAATGAACTGGCAATAATTAACTAATAAGTAGTACAGACACGCTCTTGAGTTCTCAAACCACCACCACACCAGCCGGCCCATCAACCTCAACCGAGGAGAACCAGCCGCGCTGAGCAGCAAGAGATAAACTTACACCAACCCACGCTAAAACGCAAACCCACCAAAAACAAACACCCCAAAACCATTGAAAACAAGCCAAAACACCGGCGTGTCGAAAATCGCAAAAAAGCACCCAAAAACCAACACAAAACCAGGAACAATAATCAAAACCAACAAAAAATAATCAAAAATAGCCCCAAAAACCTCAAAATCGGGAGTGTCGCGCACCCACGCATTAAGAAAAACAGCAACAAAGACGCAATTAATACGGAATCAACGCGAAAAATACACAATAAAAGCAGAAAAAGATGAGATATACGATTAGATAACACAAAAAATATATGAGTGCGATATATGGAATACATACGAAATAAGAAATACCTATATAAATAGATAC
>NZ_LXJL01000031.1:8095-14654 GCF_001641215.1 Gardnerella sp. 30-4
AGGCAATGAACTGGCAATAATTAACTAATAAGTAGTACAGACACGCTCTTGAGTTCTCAAACCACCACCACACCAGCCGGCCCATCAACCTCAACCGAGGAGAACCAGCCGCGCTGAGCAGCAAGAGATAAACTTACACCAACCCACGCTAAAACGCAAACCCACCAAAAACAAACACCCCAAAACCATTGAAAACAAGCCAAAACACCGGCGTGTCGAAAACCACGCAAAAAACACCAAAAAACATGCTATCTGATATTGAATCTATAAAAAACTTTTTAAAAAATAATAGATTTCTTAAAAAATACACAAAAATAGGATAAAAATACGCAAAAAATCAATAGCGCTCACGCATCAACACGCATATTAAAGATTTCTGCCAGGCCTGCAATATCTGGCTCACCATATTTCGTAACTAATTGCATCCACCGATTAGCATTGTCTTCACCAAATCGCGCAGCCTTGCGACGATAAGAATCAACTGTCAAAAAACGAGGAGGTATCGATTTGCTGTTATATTTATCCGCAACCATAACAATTTCTTGCTCAACTGTTTGCGGAATATAGTCTTCAGCAGGAAGAGGCAAATTTTGCGCAACAACTTGCTCTCGAGTTAAGCCAACTCCAGTATGGTTGCGCGCAAATTGCGCAGCATCCTCACTAAAACCATTATCAATTAAATATTTATATCCGCGCAAACCATGCAAAATATAATTCGGTCCATCAAAGCGTAATATGCCACCAGCGTTGCTACTGCCATCACTTTCAAGCACAAAATACGTGCCAATATCGTGCAACAATCCACCTATTAAAGCTGCGTATTCATCAATATACTGTTTTGGAGCTAAGCCATCACTAACCGCAGGTAATATTGCATAACTATCTCCGACAAGCTCCTGAAGGCAATTTTTTGCTATTTCAGCACGCTTACGTAAAGTTCCACTCATTTGAGCAGCACGATTTTCAGCGGACAAAAGCATATTGCAATGATGAGCAATTTGCCAAGCAATTGTTGAGATTACAACACAATGACCGTGAATAAGCTCATAAGCAGCAGAAGATGGTGCAGTTGCACTATGCAATTTCTCTACTTCACCAAAATCAGGTAGATTAGCGAGTTTTATCGAGTTGCAATTAAGTATGCTTTCTGCACCATTTTCCATTTTAAGGCTCTTCCTTAAGATTCTTACTTAAGATTATTTTTTGCACTCTTTTCAGTTGCTGCACTCTTTTCAGATTTCACACTATTCGCATCATTGGCACGAGCAGCATCCTCCACAGCCTGCACAACAGCATGCGTTACATTCGCTGCATCGATATTTGCCCCATCTTTATTAGGCTTCTCCACGCTAACTTTTTTTGTCTCTTTAATTGGAACTGGGCTAATTTTCCCAGTATTGGCAAGTTTTTCGTTAGCAAACATCACATTAGCAGCAGCAATATCTCGTGCGTTCATAACAGCAGTCTGCTCAGCATCAGTAGGTCTGATATCTTTCACAACGTGAATATTAGTTTCAAGCGCTGAGGCACCTTGCAAAGATTGAACTGCTCGCTGAGAACAGTCTTCACGCTTCAAACGCGGAGGTCTGCGAGTAGAAACAAACAACGGCTGCACTTCAACAACCGGATTGTAAGGAGCCAAACCAAACCATTTAACAGGCGTACCAGCAACATGTCTAATTGCATATTTCATCTTTAAAGATAACGCTCCACGCACAGAAATATTAGATTCCGGCATCAACGCTTTGTGCAACAGAACATAGCGAATTGGTCCAATATCTGGATCTGCATCAACCTTTGGATACACGGATTTTTGCTGAGGAAGTTCGCCCGTGTGCGATAAGTCATGCATAATTTGGTGAAGATACGCTGGTATAGAAGGCGACACTTTAAATCCGAGTTTAATTTTTACGCGGAATAAGTAGTCCGTACCGAAATTCTCTACACAATACTCACGAGTAAACGGAGCGTCATCTGTTTCTACAGAAACAGCCCACCAAGCTCTAGCACGCTTTGGATGGTCGGCAAAAATAGAGAAGAAGATTCCAGTATCGAGACGCTTCATTTCACGATCGGAAGTCAAATACACAATATTGTCAGCGAAATACGGAATACGGAAATCTCCGTGCAACTTATCTAGCACAGGTAGGAAATCTTTCGGTTTCATGTGCAAACGTTGCGAACGCTCAATTTTAGTTCCATCTTTCCAAGTGACCATAATGATCAAAATTGAAACACCGAGCAGCATAGTAAACCAGCCACCGTGCATGAATTTCGCCATGGAAGCCACAAAGAACATCATCTCAATCATGAGGAATACGATTGCAAATATGAAGGCACCAAATCGCTTCTTTTGATACCACATGTGCACTGTGAGCAAAATAGTCGTAGCAAGCATAGTTAGAGTTAAAGCTAAACCGTATGCGCCAGAGATATGTTCAGAATCGCGGAATACTGCAAGAACCGTAATAGTGGCAACACACAGCACAACATTCACAACTGGAATATACAGCTGTCCACGAGTTCTAGCAGGATATCGCACTTGCAAATGTGGCATCCAATTTAGGCTTGTTGCCTCAGAAACCATTGTGTATGCGCCTGTAATCAACGCTTGAGAAGCAATAATGCCAGCAGTAACCGAAAGAATAACGGCAACATATCGCACATTCGGTTCAAGCATTTGGAAGAATGGGTTCAAACCTTCTATCGACCATAATGCTTTATCGTTTTGATTTTTCAACATCCAAGCGCCTTGCCCAAAGTAATTCAGCAGCAAAGCAACTTTAATAAACGGCCAGGTTGCGTACACATTGCCTCTACCAACATGACCCATATCAGAATATAACGCTTCAGCACCGGTAGTAGAAAGGAAGATCACACCCATAACCGCTAATCCCTGCACATTATGCGTGCTAAACAGGAATTTTATGCCATGAATCGGGTTAAGTGCTTCAAAAATAGTCCAATCTTGGCCAATGTTCATGACACCAACCAGCGCAAGGAAAGCAAACCAAAGCATCACAACAATGCCAAATACTTTGCCAATTCGCTCAGTTCCGCGTTGCTGTACAGAGAAAAGTATGACGATTATAATAACCGTAATCATCATCGACAAATTCTCATTTTCTAAGAATATTGGCTTAAACACTGCAATAGTGCGCAAACCTTCAACTGCTGAAGAGATGGAAACTGCAGGAGTCAGCACAGAATCTGCCAAAAACGCGGCTCCACCAATCATTGCCGGTATCGCAAGCCATGCGCCTTTTTTACGTAGAAGCGAATATAAAGCAAAAATGCCGCCTTCGCCTTTGTTGTCTGTTCTCATTGCAACAAATACGTATTTTACGGTTGTAATTAATGTGATTGACCAGAACAGTAGCGAAAGCATTCCGTAGATAGTCGCGCGATTTATGTTTTGTAAGCCGCCTTGACCTGCTAAAAATGTTTGCGCAGTATAAAGCGGAGAAGTACCAATATCGCCATAAACAACGCCAAGAGCAACAATTGCCATTCCCAATGTAAAACGATCGGAACTGGTTTGCAATTTTGCCCACCATCTACCTAATGGACCTCGTACGGCACTAGCAACAAGCTTTTCCGCTTCTTTTACCTCTTGCGCTTGCTGCTGAGCTATTACTTTGCGCTCTTCGCGTGTTGTCGTTTTTTTTGACACCTGAGGAGCCTTAGTAAACGAGGCAGCTCGCAATATAGCATCCTTAGTACCTTTTAAGGATTTAGTGCTTTTCTCGGAATCTTTCGCGCCGTTGCGAGGATCCTTTGTACTATCGTTTGACGGTACAGCAGTGCGTGACTTAGTCATGCTTAATTGTTCCTCCATATATGAGGCTTCTTCTTGATGCCAACAAGAAGTCGCATAAACCTCACACCTCACAGTTTTATTTCCGTACTTGGATATTGTATACAACAATAGTGCATCGCGCAAAAAATATTAAAAAATCCTTGAAAATTAAGGATTTTATATTCCTAAAATTCGTAAATTTTTCGCGTATTTTCGCGTGTAACTTTCGCTGCTTGCAATAACGATATATTTAGAACTTCAGAAAGTGTTTCTAGCGTATAAGGAACCATATAAGGCGCGTTTGGCCGTCCACGATACGGCATTGGCGTTAAATAAGGCGCATCCGTTTCAACAGTTATATGGTCTTTGCCAATAATTCGCGCAGATTCGCGTAATTCATCATTGCCTTTGTAACTTATAGTTCCAGAAAAACTTGCGTACCAACCGTGCTCTTTCAATATTTCGGCTAAATCCACAGCACCAGCATAACTGTGAAATACTGTTCGCTCAGGAGCGCCATCTTTTAGTAAGACTTTCACTACGTCTTCATGCGCATCACGATCGTGAATTTGTAAAGGTAAATTCAGCTCTTTTGCGAGCGCAATATGGTCGCGGAAAGCCTCTATTTGTGCTTCTCGCGCAGGCTCTCCCGTACGAAAGTAGTCTAAACCGGTTTCACCTATTGCCACTACTTCTTTTGGATGAGCAATTACTAGCGAGCGCAAATGTTGCATAGCTTCGTCAAATGGAATATCGTGATACGGCTTGTAAACTATCGGTAGTCCGTCAGGTCCTTGAGCGCCTTTGTGACCATGTAATACTGCTTCGTTTGGATGTATTGCTATTGCTGCACGAACTGAATTTTCATGCGTTTGAGCAAACTTAATCGTCGGCTCCCAATCTGGATATTCACATCCGACTTCTAGCATGTGTGAAACGCCTGATGATTTTGCTTGAGCAACTAAATCGTCTGCAGTAGGTTCCGCTATTAAATCGCGACCTTTTTCTGCTAATTCTTGATTCAAATTATGTGCAAAATCCACAACGCTAAGCATGTGCGTGTGATCGTCTGCAATTGTTATGCCTTCTTGTAGCAGATTTTCCCATACTGCAGATTGCGCTGCTAAAGCCGGCGCCCAATTATGTTCGCGATGATGTTTACTCATATTTTTAAGTCTACTCGCAAACTCAACTGTCAATTTTTATTGAATGATAAGTATTTATAAAACTGCTTTGCGAATTGCATCATATTGCGATTTTACAAGACGATAATACGCTCCTCTTGCCTCCATAAGCTCGTTATGAGTGCCTTTTTCAACAATTTCTCCATGATCGATTACACAAATCAAATCCGCATTCTCAATCGTCGAAAGCCTATGCGCTATTACAAAAGATGTGCGATTTTTAAGTAATTGAGCTAATCCTGCCTGTAATGCTTCTTCTGTACGAGTATCAATATTACTTGTTGCCTCATCTAGAATAAGAATTCGCGGATTCGCAAGCAATACTCGCGCAAACGATATAAGCTGACGCTGACCTGCAGAAAGAGTGGCTCCGCGCTCTTCAATTTCAGTATCGTATCCGTTCGGTAATCCTTCAATAAATTCGTGAGCATGAACTGCGCGCGCTGCATTCTCAATTTCTTCATCAGTGGCATCGAGCTTCCCATAACGGATGTTCTCGCGTACGGTTCCACTGAAAATAAAGCTATCTTGTAGCATTACTCCCATTTGTTTTCTAAGAGATGCGAGCGTTACTGAACGTACATCGTACCCGTCTATAGTAATCGAGCCTTCTGAAACGTCGTAGAATCTAGAAAGAAGACTTACAAGAGTTGTTTTTCCTGCGCCAGTAGGCCCCACAAGAGCTACAGTAGTACCAGGATTAACATGCAAATCAACCAAGTTCAATATTGGCCTTCCGTCTTCTTCGTAACGGAACACAACATCGTTTACATCAATTTTGCCGCTAATTTGCGGCAATTCTTGAGCCTCCGGCTTGTCTACAATATTTGGCTTAATTCTTAGAGTTTCAAAAATTCGCTCCAAATATACTGAGCATGTTACGAGCTGCGTGTAAAAATTACCAATATTTACTACTGGATCCCAGAAAGTAGTCGAGTACCAAACGAATGCTATAAGCGTTCCCGTGCTCACGTTCATTGCACCTAAGTTTGCTATGCCAGCGTAATACAAAAGCGCTATTGCTGCAGTCTCAATAATTGAAGCACCAGGCCAAAGTAACATTTGCACTCTAACGTTTCGCATCCAAGCACTTCTTACTTCTGCTTGTTGCTCTTGAAAAGTAGTGTATGCCATAGCTTCTCGCGCAAAAGTTTGCGTTGTTTTTACTCCTGCGATTGATTCGTGCAAATACGCATTTAAATTACTTTGTTTATTTGATAACTTTTTAGACGCTTTTCTTTGCAAAATTTGTAAAGTTCGCGTCCAAATTATAAATATTGGGAATAGCGCCAAGCTCCACAAAGCCATTCGCCAATCTATAACAAACATTGTTATTAATGTAATAATAAGCACAAAAACGTCAGAAAATACGTTAATTAAACCGGATGAAAGCGTGTCAGAAAGCGTATTGATGTAGTTTACAATGCGAATCAGAATTTTCCCATGCGGACGCGAATCAAAATAATCAAAAGACAGTGATTGCACATGCGTAAAAATATCGCGACGCATGTCTTTGATTATCATCTGGCCGATGCGTGTAATCGCTAAAGTTCTGTATGCTAAACCGAGTTCATAC
>NZ_LXJL01000031.1:15482-19529 GCF_001641215.1 Gardnerella sp. 30-4
TAGTTTACAATGCGAATCAGAATTTTCCCATGCGGACGCGAATCAAAATAATCAAAAGACAGTGATTGCACATGCGTAAAAATATCGCGACGCATGTCTTTGATTATCATCTGGCCGATGCGTGTAATCGCTAAAGTTCTGTATGCTAAACCGAGTTCATACAATATAATGAGCACTGCAAATACTGCAATAATTGTATATAAATAATTGACGTTTTTCTGAGGCAATACAACGTCGATTAGCGTTTTTGTAATCATTGGCATCGCTGTCATAATTATGCTGCCGCTAATAACTACCATAATTACGAATAGAAGTTTAGTAGCATACGGCTTCATATATTTTCTAACGCGCATAAGCTCGTGCACATTTATGTGTTCTTCTTGAGCTTCGTCTTCACGATAAGTATTACGTTGTGCCATTTCTACTCCCCCTTCGTTTCGAATCCTGCAGACCTGCCAGTTTTAAAGCCAAGTTGCTTTCTATAGATCTCCCAATACCTCCCGTGCGCCGCAACAAGCTGAGCATGCGTGCCACGTTCAACAATTTTCCCGTGATCTAGCACAACAATCATGTCTGCATCTTTAACGGATGAAATTCTGTGCGCAATAGTGATTATTGTGCGCGTGCCATCAAGCTTTTTCAGCTCCTGCTGAATATGCTCTTCCGTTTCCATATCTACAGCAGAAGTTGTATCGTCCATAATCAAGATTGCAGGATTATTTGCCAACGCTCTAGCTAAGCTCAAACGCTGCTTTTGCCCACCAGAAAGACCTACCCCGCGCTCGCCTACTACTGTTTCATAACCTTCTGGCATATCCATAATAAAATCGTCTGCTGCAGCAATTGTTGCCATCGTGCGAATGGTATTATCTAATTCCTTACAATTTTCTTTAGTTTGAGGTAATCCAAAACTAATATTTCCTGCAATAGTGTCCGAAAATAGGAATGTTTCCTGCGCAACTATGCTAACTTGGTTACGAACAGTTTCTAACGGCCATTCGCGCACGTCTTTTCCGTCAATTAAAACACGACCACGCGTAGGATCATAGAATCTTGCTATAAGACTTACGAGAGTTGATTTGCCGGAACCAGTTTCACCAAGAATACCCAGTTTGCTTCCAGCAGGAATGTCTAAATCAATATCTTTTAAGATTGGAGAGTCTTGATCGTCTGGGAATGAAAAATCAACATGCTCAAAAGTAATTTTACCTCTAATTTTAACGGTTTCGTCCGATTCTTTTGGATGTCTAATATGCGATTCTTGCGTAAGAAGTTTGCGAATATTCACGCATCCTGCGTTAAAACGCTGCCAATCATTAATAAGCCAGCCCACCATTCGTACAGGCATGTGTAGCATCCAAAGGAAGCTGTTAAAAGTGACGAATGTACCTAAAGTCATGTTGCCATTCAAAACAAGCCATCCGCCGAAACCAACTGTTATAAGCTCAAGCACAAAACCCATGCCATCAAGCCAAGGCATGTATTTTTGAGTATTTTTTGCAAGCGTAATATTGCGATTAAAGTAGTCTTCGTTGCACTTATCGAATTTCTTAGTTTCGTAATCCTCACGCACAAAAGCTTTTACTACGCGATTCCCTTCGATATTTTCTTCCACCATTGAATTCATGCGCGCAAAGGATTCACGAATTGCAAGGAATTTCGGTCTAGCTTTTTTGCCCATAATTTTTGCGAGCAGAAACAAAAATGGCGTAATTGACATAAGCGCTAAAGCGAGCTTCCACTGAATTGAAAACATTATAACCAGCGCTAACACGAACATTACTACACAATCTAACGCCATATACGAAACCCAACTTAAAATATGGCGAATCGCGTCAGTATCCGATGTCATACGACTCATAATGTCGCCTGTGCGAGTGTGATTAAAGTACGTAAAATCGAGAGAATGAAGTTTTTCGTACTCGTCGCTCACCAGGCGATACACGGCATTTTGACCAAACTTTTCCATTAAAAGCTGGTAAATATACCTTGAGCCAACGCGAACAATCATCATTGCTACCATCAAAACGCATACGCTTATAAGCAAATTATGCTGTTTGCCAATAATGATTTTGTCTACAATAAAGCCCGAAAGCAACGGCATTGCCATTGCCATCGTGTCATTGATAATAAATAGAAAAATAGCAAGCCAAACTTTCCACATATCCGGCTTACAGTATTGCAATACCCAGCGCACGTTACTCGCATCTTTGCATTTATTTGGATTCACATACATGCGCCAGCTTCTCCTTTGTTTCCGATTTTGCTTTTTGAGACTTAATTTTAAATTAATACTATTTTCTCACATTAGCATACACAAAAAGATGTGGCGTGTAGCCAAAAGACTACACGCCACATGCTATAAGTTAAGCAATCAGCTTAGTAAACTTGCGCGAATTATCGCTACAAATTTACTTACTTCTGCCAGCCCATATCCTCTGGGTAGGTGGTTGCGTAACCAGCAGGGCCGTTGTTAGCAAAGCCCTTCTTGAACACCTGGTAAATAGGAGGAGCAGAAACTGGAAGAGTTCCGTAGAGTGCGAGAGCTGCAGACTCTGCCTTGTTTGCATAATCAGTCTGTTC
This sequence comes from Gardnerella sp. 30-4, assembly GCF_001641215.1. Classification (NCBI taxonomy): domain Bacteria; kingdom Bacillati; phylum Actinomycetota; class Actinomycetes; order Bifidobacteriales; family Bifidobacteriaceae; genus Gardnerella; species Gardnerella sp. 30-4. Next base: position 18,066 of record NZ_LXJL01000031.1, read on the forward strand.
TTTGTAATCGTAGGTCTTGCCAATCTTGTTGAGCATAGCATCAATCTTCTTATTGCCAACGAGACCGAGGTTGGAATCGCTATCAGACTTGTAAACCTGGCTTGCTGCAGACAAGAAGCTCAATGGAGATTGGGACTGCCATGCCAATGGAAGCACCTGGTACTCGTGCGAAGCAACAACCTCGGAGAACTTAGCAACAGCATGGTTCACAGTCTTGCACTTAATTCCAGCCTTCTTCATCATGGCCTGGAATGCGTTAGCAAGAGCTGCCTGAGTAGAATCATCGCCGAAGAAGGTGAAGGAAATTTCAAGAGTCTTTCCGCCCTTCTCATAGTAACCATCCTTGCCCATCTTGTAGCCAGCAGCTTCAAGGGTCTTCTTAGCGTTTTCGGTGTTGTACTTGCCGTCAGCAGGAAGATTGTTCTTGTAGCCAGCCTGGAACATGGAGAGAAGCTCAGAACCTGGCTGCTCGCTCTTCCAGTTCATGCCCTGGAACTGAATCTTGTTGTAGGTAGCAACGTCGAATGCCTGAACAACAGCCTTACGAACTGCAAGCTCGTTAAGTGGCTTGGACTTAGCGTTGAAGTTAAGCACGCGAACCTTGGTGCTGTAGCCGTAACGCAGCTGAGCGCCCTTAACGCTACGAGCAGACTTGATTGCGTCCTTAGCAGAAATGCTATCGGTTACAGCATCGATTTCACCGTTCTGGAAAGCGTTCAAAGCTGCAGTATCTTCCATACGCTTTACAACAACCTTATCGAGCTTTGCCTTCTTACCCCACCACTTTGGATTGCGGGTGAAAACAACCTGATTTTCGGTTGCGGACTCAATCTGGAATGGACCTGCACCCCACTCATTGTGAGGATTGTTCACCCAACCCTGGTTGAAGGTCTTAACGTCACCGGCCTTTGGATGAACCAGTGGAGCGAAAAGCACTTCCCATGTTGCGCATGGCTTCTCATAAGTCACTACAACCTGCTTTGGAGTGGAACCTTGTTCAACACTCTTGATGCAGTCATAGCCTTCAGTACTTGGGACGGAGTATTCCTTATTCTTGCCGCTCAAAGCCTGCCAAGTAGCCTTAAATGCGGTGTAATCAATATCAGTGCCGTCGTTCCACTTGGCCTTTGGGTTCAAGTTGTACTGAACAACAAGTGGCTTATCGCTAACCTTCTTAACGGAAGTGATGTAGTCAGGGTTGTACTTAAGCTTCTCACCCTTAACGGTGTCATAAGCCATAAGATTTGGCTGGTAGAAGCCCCACAAAGTAGCCATGTAACCAGAGTTACCGTCGTTAGAAGCGTAATTCCAGTTTGGGCCGAGAACAGGAAGAGCAACGGTGTAAGTGCCGCCGTCCTTAACGTTGTCACGTGACTGTGGATTATCGTAACGCTTGTTGACATCTGGCATTGGAAGTTCGCCAGTGTAAGAAGTGTCAACACCAGCAGCTGGCTCTTCAGTCAT
>NZ_LXJL01000032.1:0-12506 GCF_001641215.1 Gardnerella sp. 30-4
CTTATATCAAATTATGGTACCTGAAGCGCTGGGCGAATGGGCGTGTGCTAATCTCATATATATAAATGCTTTTGTTTTACTATTAATTAATTGGCGATTAGGCAAATAATCTATAGGGGGAACGTTGTCTGTTGATGATTTAGTGAATGCTCGTGCTGATTGTGCGCGCAAAGCGTGGCGTAATTTTGCTCATGCAGATACTCGCGCAAAAAATGCGCTTCTCGAAAAAATGGCAGATGCTTTAGAGTTTGCAGCTTCAAATATTGCTGAGGCTAACAAAAAAGATCTTAAAGAAGCTGAAGCTAAGGGAATGGATGCTGGAAAGCTCGATCGGCTTAAATTTGATGAAGAGCGAATCCAAGCTTCTGCAAAAAGCGTGCGAAAAATTGCGCAATTGCAAGATCCTGTAGGTCAAGTAGTTCGCGGATACACTCTTCCTAATGGAATTAAACTTTCGCAAATTAGAGTTCCAATGGGCGTTATGGGAATGATTTACGAAGCTCGTCCAAACGTAACTATTGACGTAGCTGCTTTGTGTATTAAATCTGGAAATGCTGCGATTTTGCGAGGCGGAAGCGCGGCTCTTCATACGAATCAGGCGAGTATTGAAGTTATACAATCGGTTCTTAAAAATTCTAACTTTAGTGCTGATTTGATTCAGTCTGTTGATGATTTAGGAAGAGACGGAGCTACGTCAATGATGCATGCTCACGGTCATATTGATGTGCTTGTGCCTAGAGGTAGTGCAAATCTTATTGCAGCAGTTGTTCAAGAATCTACGGTTCCTGTTATTGAGACTGGAGCTGGAAACGTACATATTTATGTAGATAAAAGCGCTGATATTAAAAAAGCTGTACCTATTATTATTAATGCAAAAACGCAACGAGTGGGCGTGTGCAACGCTGCTGAAAAATTATTAGTGCATAAAGCTGTTGCGCAAGAATTTTTGCCAAAAATCGCTGCTGCTTTAGCTGAGCATAATGTAATTTTGCATGCAGACGATAAATCTTACGATATTTTGCAATCCGCTAATATTCAAGGATTGCAGCTTGAGCGTGCCACTGAGGAAGATTGGAAGCGAGAATATTTGTCGCTGAATATGGGTGTAAAAGTTGTAGATGATTATACTGATGCAGCTTCTCATATTGCGAAATATTCTACTGGCCATACTGAAACCATTATTGCTGAAGATTACTCAACTATTCAAAGTTTTATTGCAAGTGTTGATTCCGCTGTAGTTATGGTAAATGCTTCAACGCGCTTTACGGATGGTGGCGAGTTTGGTTTCGGTGCAGAACTTGGTATTTCTACGCAAAAATTGCATGCGAGAGGCCCTATGGGTTTGCTTGAAATGACAACAACCAAATGGATCGGCTACGGAGATGGGCAAATACGTTTATAGTTTATTTTTTACATCTCAATGCGCACTACTATTCAGTCGTGTGAATATTCGTGTGGTAGAGATTTGAGATTTTTCGCACTGAACGAAGGCGGACGTCAGAGCCGAAGGCTGCTGACAAGCCGAGTGAAGAAGAAAAATCGAAAAATCTCTGCGATGAGCACGGTTATTAACGATTGACATGTAGAGTTTGGGGGATTTCTTTACGAGCAATAAAAGAGGACTGAGGAAGCAACATTATTTTAAGAACAAAGCAGACAGTAAAATCTTTAACAGCCAGAGCGACGAAGGACGGGAACTTGCGAGGAGAGAAATCCCCCAAAACTCGCGCCACAGTAAGCAAATTAAAAAATAGACGTACTGGTTTTAATAGTTACGTGGCGGTAAGGTAAGAGTATGCCTAATAATGACGTGAATTTGAGTACAGCTGAAGCGCTTGATATTGCTGCTGAACGTTTGTCCATTGTGCGATATGTTTTTTTGGTGCAAATTGAAGATGGTATTGCTTCTGCATCGCAACGTTCATCGCTTGAGTATGCTGACGCAGTGTTAATGGGCTGGCCAGATTCTGATTCGAATGATGTGACTATTCCTGATGAAACTTCGTTTAATAATGTTCTTAAAAATGTTCGCAATATGGAAAAGAATATTATTAAGTTTAGCGAATTAGAACGTGATCATGATATTGATGGCATGACATCCATGCTTGCTAAAATTTCGGAATCTGTAGCGAAAATTCGTGGTGCGTATCAACCAGATTTCCCTCTTCCAACTTTTGCCGAAATCCAGCGTGTCGTAAAAGATGAGTGGGATGAAGAAATGGGCAATATTAATCCGGATAGCGCAAATGTTGTATCTGGGTTAGTGAATGAAACTCAAGTGGAAGACAAGGAATCTGAAGCGAATGAGTCCTGAAATTCACGAAGATGCAGAACGTCGCATGTCTGACCTATTTCATGGCGCGTTTACTGGTAAAGAAGCGGCTCCTCCTGCGGTTGTGAATTCAGTTCATAAACGTACTTCTACTCGTGGCAATGTGCACGAGCGTCAGCGCATTGGAATTATGGGCGGCACATTCGATCCAATACACAATGGTCACTTGGTTGCTGCTTCAGAAGTTGCTTGGGTTTATGATCTTGACGAAGTTATTTTCGTTCCTACCGGTAGGCCTGTTTTTAAGCTTGATAAAAAAGTTACGAATGCAGAAGATCGTTATTTAATGACTGTTATTGCAACAGCCTCCAATCCAAAGTTCACTGTTTCTAGGGTTGATATTGATCGCCCTGGAGTTACTTATACTATCGATACTTTGCGAGATATACGTGCTCAACATCCTGATGCGGAACTTTTCTTTATTACTGGAGCTGACGCTATTGCTGAAATAATGCAATGGAAAAATGCGCGCGAAATGTGGAATTTGGCTCGATTCGTGGCTGTTACTCGTCCTGGCTATTCGAGGCCAGAAAAGTTAGCAGATTCTAATTCTCCGTTAATGCCTCGCCAAATGCATACGAATGATACTGGTATTGCAGCGAATCGTGACGATATGGTTCATTGTGATTCTACGCATTTGCCGGTTGATATTTTAGAGATTCCAGCGTTGTCTATTTCTTCTACTGATGTTCGTCGTCGAGCTGAGCATGGTGAGCCGGTGTGGTATTTAGTTCCAGATGGAGTAGTTCAGTACATAGTTAAGCATGGTTTGTATCGTGCGTAATTATTGATTTTGTAGGCTTGTCGTTTATCGTCTGTGCAAAAAGTTAGTATTGATTATGTTCATTTCGCGAATTAAAGCGAACTAATGTTTGGAGATATGGTGAGCATCGTCCTTGAAGGAAAGCCAGATAAAAACCTTGTTCTCGTTACCGGTCGCGCACATCCGAAGCTTGCTCGTGATGTAGCTGATCAGCTTGGAATTGATGTACTTGAAACTACGGCATACGATTTTGCTAATGGTGAAATGTATGTTCGCTATACGCAATCTGTGCGTGGTACAGATGTATTCGTTATTCAAAGCCACAGTGATCCTGTTAACAAGTCCATTATGGAACAGTTAATTATGATTGACGCTTTGAAGAGGGCTTCTGCTCGTTCAATTACTGCAGTATGCCCGTTGCTTGGTTATTCTCGACAAGATAAAAAGCATCGCGGTCGTGAACCTATTTCTTGCCGCTTGATGTTTGACTTGCTAAAGACTGCTGGTGCTGATCGCATTATGAGCGTCGATTTGCATGCAGCTCAGTCTCAAGGATTCTTCGACGGTCCTGTTGATCACTTGATTGCTATGCCAGTTTTGGTTGATTACGTACGTGATCGTTTCCGCGATGATCTTGCTAATGTGACTGTTGTGTCTCCTGATGCTGGTCGTATTCGCGTAGCAGAACAGTGGGCTCAGCGCTTAGGCGGCGGTCCTTTGGCTTTTGTGCACAAAACTCGCGATATCACTTGCCCTAATAAGACGGTTGCAAATCGCGTCGTTGGTGACGTTGCTGGACGCGATTGCGTTATGGTTGACGACTTGATCGATACTGCAGGAACTATTGCAGGAGCTTGCAATGTGTTGAAGGAAGCTGGAGCTAAGTCTGTTACAGTTGTTGCAACTCACGGCGTGCTTTCTGGTCCTGCAGTCGAACGTTTGAAGTCTTGTGGTGCTAGGGAAGTTGTTTTGACTGATACTGTGCCTATTCCAGAAGAGAAGCGTTGGGATGGTTTGACTGTTCTTTCAATTGCTCCGCTTCTTGCAAGCGCTATTAAAGCAGTGTTTGAGGATGGTTCGGTTGCTAAGCTTTTCGACACTTATCCTGAGCATCACGGACAAGGATTCTTATTTGCTTAAGTATTGATTTTGTGCGGTTTGCTTTTCGGCGCGCCAATTTGACGTTTTTCGATATTATGGCATAATAGTGACTTGGCGGTTTTTCCGCCGTTCCCTCATGGTGTAATGGCAGCACACGGGTCTTTGGAACCCTTTGTCTTGGTTCGAATCCAGGTGAGGGAGCTTACTTGAAGCGCTACTCGTTGAATCGGGTGGCGTTTTTTGTTTTGAACGCTGCTAATAAGTAATAGAATTACATACAGCGAAATTTATTGAAATAGTATAAGGAGCGTATGCGTGGAAAAGCATGATGTAACTGCGGCAATAATTTTGGCAGCAGGCGATGGGACGCGTATGCGTTCAGAAACTCCAAAAGTACTACATCCATTTGCTGGTAAAACATTTCTCAATCGTGTTATGGATGCCATGAATGGCGTAAATCCTAAAAAACTAGCTGTAGTTGTGCATGCTCAGGCTGAACGCGTAGCTGCTGCTGCTGTTAGCTATAACGAAAATGTGCATATTGTAAATCAGGACGAAACTCCTGGAACCGGCAGAGCAGTGCAATGTGCTATTAAAGATCTTAATGAAATTGCTAAAAACGAAACTGGTGAAGCATTAAAAGGAGCTGTGCTGATTGCCGCAAGCGATATGCCGCTACTTGATACGCAAACTTTGCAGTCTTTAGTTGATTTTCACAATAATAATAACAATGTGGCAACAGTTCTTACAGCAGTATTAGACGATGCAACTGGCTACGGTCGTATTGTGCGCGAAGCAAACGGTGACGTTTTGCGTATTGTTGAGCATAAGGATGCAAATGCTGGAGAGCTTGCTATTCATGAAGTGAACACTTCTGTATATGTATTCGATGCGACTGTGTTATGTGACGCGATTGCAGATCTTAACGCTCAAAATGCTCAAGGTGAGTTCTATTTGACTGATGCTTTGGAACATGCTCGAAAGTTTGGTCATGTTGGTGCAATGTCTGCTCTAGATCCGCTTACTGTAGAAGGCGTAAATAATCGTGTGCAATTAGCTGCGCTCGCAAAAGCACATAATAAGCGTGTGTGCGAAAAATGGATGCTTGAAGGTGTAACTATTCTTGACCCTGATACTACTTGGATTGAAGATAGTGTTACGCTCGCACAAGATGTTACTGTGCTTCCTGGGTGCTTCCTTCAAGCTCGTACTACGGTTGCAAGTGGTGCTGTAGTTGGCCCTTACACGACTCTTATTGATGCGCAAATTGATGAGGATGCTGTGGTTGAACGTTCGCGCGTACAGGAATCGCATATTTGTAGGGCTGCAAACATTGGTCCTTGGACGTATTTGCGTGCAGGAAACGTACTTGGTGAGGAAAGTAAGGCAGGAGCTTTCGTAGAAATGAAGAAAGCTCATATTGGAAATGGCACTAAAGTACCTCATTTAAGCTATATTGGCGATGCTGATTTGGGTGAGCATACGAATATTGGCGGCGGTACGATTACTGCAAATTATGACGGAGTGCATAAGAATCATACTACGATTGGTTCTGGTGCTCACGTTGGCGCAGGAAACCTGTTTGTAGCACCGGTTACTGTGGGAGATGATGTTACTACCGGCGCTGGATCGGTGGTACGTCACGATGTTCCGGCTGATTCTATGGTGTACTCGGAAAATACTCAGCACGTTGTAGAGGGCTGGAAGCCAGCTTGGGAACGCTAAAAAGCGTTTGTTGGAGAATTAAGGAGTAGTAACATTATGACAGCTTTAGAAAGTTCAATTAGTGCAATTCGTATTGCTGCCGCTGCTGCAGACCGTTTGAAAGCAACGAACGAGCAGGCTTTTGATGTAAGCGATTTGCTTGGTATTACGGATGCTATGTTAGTTGTTTCTGCTTCAAATGAGCGTCAAGTATTAGCTGTTGCAGAAGAAATCGAAAAAGATTTGTACTTGAAAGACAACAAACGCAAGGCTTTATCTCGTGAAGGCTTGGAATTAGCACAGTGGATTTTGCTTGATTTTGGCGATTTTGTAGTTCATGTAATGCATGAGGAAGCACGAGCATTCTACCGCTTGGAACGCCTGTGGAATGATTGCCCGGCAATCGATTTGCAACTGCCAGAGCATGCTAGCGAAACTGAATAATAAGAAGAAAGTACGGTACAAACCATGGTTGATTTCGTAGAAAATGTTGCGAGTAACGTAAATAATTCCATTAATAGTGCGCATGAAGGAATTGCTCGTTCTGTTATGCTTATTCGCCACGGTCAAACTCCGTATAATGCACAGTTTCGTTTGCAAGGCATGATTGATATTGCTTTGGATGAGTCTGGAATGGATCAGGTGACTCGCTCTGGAAAAGCTTTGCGCGTGCTTTTTGGTGCTTCTGATTTAGAAGATCCAAAGGACCCGAACAGCGCTGAACACGTGCGCATTACGCCGGAAGAAGCGGACGCGAGTTTTGTGGCTATTGTTTCTCCACTTATTCGTGCTCAACAGACTGCTCATGCTTTTGCAGATAAGATTGGGCTTCATGTGCATGTTGAAAATGGTGTGCGCGAGCGTTTCTTTGGCGAGTGGGAAGGTTTGAATCGTCAGCAGATTAGCGAGCAGTGGCCGGAAGATTTCAAAGCTTGGGTTGAAGGTAAAGGCGGAGAGCTTCGTCATGGTGCTGAAGCTAAGCAGGAAGTAGGAGAGCGCGCTGCTGCTGCAGTAGAAGATTGGACTCGCAAAACTGGCGCAGACCGTGATTTGCTAGTATTTTCGCATGGTTCCTGTCTTTCGCAAACTGTTCATAAGCTGCTTGGATTAGATAAAGTAGATCCTTCTTACAAGACGATTGGCGGCATGGGAAATGGTCGCTGGGCGCGCTTAATTCCAAGTCTTAATGCGGATGGTTCGATTCATTGGCGTTTGGATGCTTATGATCAAGGCCCTGCAGCTGACCCTACAAGCCAGCGTCTTATTCGCATTTGGGGTGCTGCGTAATCTCTCCTTTACCGCTTAATTACCGAAAGCTACCGTTTAGCGATTTTGTAAAGACAGACTATTTACAGTGCCGTATAGTCAAAATTACAAAACAAAAAGCTAACAAACGCTAACAGTAGTGTACGGAAAGGAGGCTTGATGAAAGTAACTATTGCTATCGTTCCGCCTGAGGAAGAGCAGTCAGTTCAGTTGTCAATTCACAATATTGACGATGAGCTTAAGCACATTATCGCTCAGTTACAAAGCATTGACTCCAATGATGCAAATGTAAGAAGTGCTGAAAATAATACTGAAATTAATACTTCAGATAAGTTGAGCAACAATAATCCATTCATATACGGTTATATTAACGATTCGATTATTGTTATGCATGAGCCAGATGTGATTATGATTTGCGTTGAAAATTCGCGCGTAATCATTCACGGTGATAAAGGCGAGTGCGTGTCTTACAAGCGCCTAATGGATTTTGACAATCCGCAATTCGCGTCGTTTGTGCGCATATCTAAATCCGCAATCGTGAACTTGAATCGCATTGTTCGAGTCGATCCAGGATTTGGTGGAAGTATGAGCGTAAAAATGGACGATGGAAGTGTTGAGTGGATTAGTCGCAGATGCTTAGCTGGGTTCAAAAAGCGCTTAGGGATGTAGTTATAGTAATAACGAATGTAGCTGGAATGTAGTCAAATATAAAAMTCTTGTACTAAAAGCATGTAAAGCATGTGCAAAAACCGGTAAAATGTCCAACGTATTCTGTATCACAGAAAGCCGGGCATGTCGTGTGCCACAGCATCATGCAAGTACCCAACAGCACTCATATTTTAAGAAGAACAAAAGTAGGAGGTTGTCCCTTGGCTCTTCTTGACGACGTCAAAAATGAACTCGTTTCAAACAACAATGAGCTCCCGACTGTCATTATGGCTCAAGCTGCAGCAATGATGCGCTTTGCTGGCGGCTTAAGGCCAGTAAATAATCAGGCTGTTATTCGCGCTCAGTTAGATTCTCAGCGTGCAGCTCAGTGGCTTGTTGAGGTATTGAAAACTCATTTCCAGAGGGAAGCAACAATTGCTCAAGTTTCTCGTCAAACTCCTACGGGCACTGTAGTTCGCTATGACGTGGTAGTTGAGCGTGGTGCTGCAGCATTGGCTTTGCAATCTGGTCTTCTTGATCGACGTATGAGAATTGTTGCGGGTCTTGCACCTGAGATTGTTGGTGGAAGTATCGCCCAAATCAAAGCAGCTTGGCGTGGTGCTTTCTTGGCTCACGGTGCTATTTCGGATCCTGGCAAAGCTAGTTATTTGGAAGTTGTTTGCCCAACTCATGAGGCTGCAAATGCTTTGCAAACTATGGCAGCGCGACTTGGCATTAGCGCCAAGGCTCGTCAGGTTCGTAGTTCTGAGCGAGTGACGTTGCGCGATTCTGACGCAATTGAGCGAATGTTGATTTTGATTGGTGCTCCTCGTTCTGCTCGCGAATGGACCGGTAAGCGTTCGGACGGTGAAGCTCGCGGAAAAGCAAACCGTTTGGCTAATTTTGACGATGCGAATATGCGTCGTAGCGCTAAGGCTGCTGCTGAGGCATGCGAAAAGGTTCGTCACGCATTCGATATTTTGGGCGACGATATTCCGGATAATTTGTTAATGGCTGGAAAGCTTCGTCTTGAGCATAGCGACGCAAGTTTGGAAGAGCTTGGTCACTTGGCTGATCCTCCTATTACAAAGGATGCGATTGCAGGGCGAATTCGTAGACTTTTGCAGCTTTCGGCGAAAGTTGAGAAGTCGCGTATGCAGCAGCTTTAATGCTGGTTTTGCGTGGTTTGTGTGCGTAACTGTAAAGTTTCTGCCGTTTTTTGGCGTGCAACCGACTTTTTCTTTACATGCGCGTAAAGTTTCTGCCGTTTTTTGTTTTTGGCTGGTGTTTGGCTGGCGGGTTTCTGGAGTGGTTGTGTGAGATAGGAATTACTTGTCTCGCAGCGCTCCGCTCTTATACCTTATTTGGACTTAGCGGTTGTGTAGTTAAGTTTAGTTTTTTTTTACTTACTTTTTCTGCAAAAATAGTATTCATCAACAAGATTATTACTATCGTTCCGCTTTTATATTGCTCGACCAAGCAATTCCTATCTCCCACTCGTAAATTCACCCACCGTTGTTTTTGGCGTGGTAGTAGGGGTGCCTGGTATGGCGTGTGCAGCAGCAATGACGCTAGTGTTCTTTGGACAGTAAGAAATCAACGTCCGCAGAGCAATACTGTTAAAGTTCACTAAGCAACAAATAATCGCTGTTAGCAAAGCATTACTGCAAAGCTTCATAAGCAACGTTTGCAAAGCATTACTGCAAAGCTTCAGACGCAACGTTAGCATAGTACTGGTGCAAAGCTGCGTTGTTCATAGGGATTGTTGAAGATGTGCGGTATAATTGCACCCGGCAATGTGTTGATGTTTGAGGCTGATTTTGCGTTTTGTTGAACGAAGTAAGCCGGCACGGTAAGCCAGTATGTAAGTCAAATATGGTAAGCCAATATGGTTTGGAAAGGATACCAATGAAGACACTGAAAGATTTGGGAGATTTGAGTGGTAAGCGCGTATTGGTTCGCGCTGATTTTAACGTTCCTCTCAAGGGTACGACGATTACTGATGATGGTCGTATTCGTGCTGCTTTACCAACCATTAAGGCTTTGCGTGAGCAGGGTGCTAAGGTGATTTTGATGGCTCACCTTGGTCGTCCAAAGGGTCAGGTTGTTCCAGAGCTTTCCTTGGCTCCAGTTGCGCAGCGTTTAGGTGAATTGCTCGGCACAAATGTTGTTTTGGCTGCAGACACTTACGGCGAAGATGCTCAAGCTAAGGTAGCTGCCATGAATAATGGCGATGTTGTTTTGCTCGAAAACGTGCGTTTCAACGCTGAAGAAACCAGCAAGGATGCCTCCGAGCGCGCATCTTACGCTAAGAAGATTGCTTCTCTTGGCGAAGTATTTGTTTCCGACGGCTTTGGTGTTGTGCACCGCGCTCAGGGTTCAAATTACGATGTTGCTGCCGATCTTCCATCAGCTGCAGGCTTGCTTGTTGAAAAGGAAGTTAAGGCACTTTCTCGCGCAACTGAAAACCCAGAGCGTCCTTTGACTGTTGTACTTGGTGGCTCTAAGGTTTCCGATAAGCTTGGCGTTATTGAGAATTTGCTTTCTAAGGCTGATCGTCTTGTTATTGGCGGCGGTATGGTGTTCACATTCCTCAAGGCTTTGGGTCACGAAGTTGGTACTTCTTTGCTTGAAGAGGATCAACTCGAGAAGGTTAAGGGCTACATTGAAACCGCTAAGAAGAACGGCGTTGAGCTTGTACTTCCAACCGATATTGTTGTGAATGCTGGCTTCCCAGCAGGGGATACTCCAGTTGCTCCAGAAGTAGTTCCAGCAGACGCTATTCCTGCAGACAAGATGGGCTTGGATATTGGTCCTGACTCTCAGAAGCTTTTCCACGACAAGATTGTTGACTCCAAGACTGTTGTTTGGAACGGTCCTATGGGTGTGTTCGAGGTTCCAGAGTTTGCAGCTGGTACTCGCGCTGTAGCCCAGGGCTTGGTCGATGCAACTAAGAACGGCACTTTCACTATCGTCGGTGGTGGCGATTCTGCTTCTGCAGTGCGCAACCTTGGATTCCCAGAAGATGGCTTCTCGCACATTTCTACTGGCGGCGGCGCTTCTCTCGAGTTCTTGGAAGGCAAAACTCTTCCAGGTTTGAGCGTGCTTGAGTAAGTAATGTTGCTTGAGTAAGTAATATTTACGCGAGCAAGTATAAACTAAATATTTCCGTTTATGCCGACTCTCGATTTTATGAATTCGCTTTGTAAATCGAGGTCGGCATAACACTAATTTGCGCAATACTATTAATCTCAATCGTAAACTTTTAAGGGTGATTATGGTTTCCAAAAGAAAGCCGTTAGTCGCTGGTAATTGGAAAATGAATTTCAACCACCGCGAAGCTACGCATTTTATACAAAAATTTGCATGGCTACTGCGTGACGCGCATTACGACTATCACGATTGTGAAATTGCACTTATGCCTTCTTTTACTTCAATAAGAAGCGTGCAAGTTCTTGTTGAGTCTGACCATTTGCCAATATTGTACGGAGCTCAAGCTGTTTCTGTTACTGCTCAAGGAGCTTTTACTGGTGATGTTTCTGCAGATATGCTTGCAAGTCTTGGATGCTCAATGGTTATTGTTGGTCATTCTGAAAGACGCAAGTATCATCCTGAAGATGATGCAAATATAGTTGATCAAGTTCGAGCTGTTCTTGCCGCAGGAATGCAGCCAATTCTTTGCGTTGGTGAAAGTCTTAAAGAACGTCAACAGGGTGTTGCGCTCGATTTTGCTGTAGGGCAAGTGCATGATGTAACGCGCGATTTGGATGCGAAGCAAGCTAAGCGTTTAATTATTGCGTACGAACCAGTTTGGGCAATTGGTACGGGTATGGTTGCCACTGCTAATTCAGCTCAGGAAGCTGCATTGGCTATTCGTGAAGACTTGCGTGTTACGTTCGGTGACGATGTTGCAGATACTGTCCGTATTCTTTACGGCGGATCTGTAACGTCTTCTAATGCTTCAAGTCTTATCGCAGAGCCAGATGTCGATGGATTCTTAATTGGTGGCGCTTCTCTTGATGCGCAAGAACTTGCTAATATTGTGCGACTAACGGCTGCACAAACACGTTTAGAAACTAAATAAGCTTAAGTGGTCAAAGGTTATTATTAGACTTAACCAGGTACTGTAAAACAGGAGGTTGGTTGTGTCCACTGTGAAGATTATTTTGCAGGTGTTGCTTGTGCTCACTAGCATTTTGCTCACATTGTTAATTTTGATGCACAAGGGCAAGGGCGGCGGCCTTTCCGACATGTTCGGCGGCGGTTTAACGAAGAACGCTGGTAGCTCTGGTGTTGCAGAAAAGAACTTAAATCGTTGGACGGTTATTATTGCATTAATTTGGGTTGCTGTGATTGTGGCTTTAAACTTAATGACTAAGTTCTCGCTCATCTGAGTATTCTTTTTGAAAAGCGCATGGTTGTCAGATTGTGCGCTTTTTGTTTATATGCTTTGTTTGCAGGCTTTGACTGAAAGCTTGCTTCACTGTTTATTTGCCCGTTGTATTCGCCCATTTTATTTATATAAGTGTTTATTATTATGCGTTTTTCTCCTTCTTTAGTAATTGCGGATCTTGATGGCACCATGCTTCACGATGCCGATACTTTTGAAGGGCGCTTTTTAAGCAACGAAACTGTGAAAGCAGCTAAGTGTTTGCGCGAAAACGGAATTCCTCTTGCGATTATTACGGCTCG
>NZ_LXJL01000032.1:13273-16030 GCF_001641215.1 Gardnerella sp. 30-4
TTTGAAGGGCGCTTTTTAAGCAACGAAACTGTGAAAGCAGCTAAGTGTTTGCGCGAAAACGGAATTCCTCTTGCGATTATTACGGCTCGTCCTGTCGGAAGTGCTTTTGATTTTATTCACGATTTAAATGCTCAAGTTTGTGCGTATCTCAATGGTGCGCTCATCGATTTTGATTGTGCTAATAGCACGATTTCGGAGCTTACTTCTCAGCGCGAAATAAGCACGTTATTACGTTTTGGTTTTGATTCTAAGCATGCTTGCGATGTGTGTTTGCGCTTGCTTGATAAAATCCCTACATTACGTCTTGGCGTTGTGATGAATGATGTTCGTTACACTAATTTTGACGTTCGTATGCTTTGGAGCAAACAGGATTTTGTTATTACCGACTTTTCAAATGTGCCGCGCGGAACTGCAGACAAAATAATTATTGTTCCGCGAGATAGCGAGAAAGAGCAGCTTCAGCGCATTCTTCCGGACGATTTTTCTTTGCATATTAGCGAAGACGTTTTGTGGATGCTTACGAATCCTCTTGCAAATAAGGGGCATGCGCTGAACGTTATTTGCAATCGTTTGGGCGTGAAGCCTAGCCGCACAGTTGTTTTTGGCGACGATGTTATTGACATCGACATGTTCCGTGCCGGTGGTTATGGGGTAGCGGTGTCGAATAGTAATCCGCGTTTGCTTGCGATTGCGGACGAGATTTGCGCTTCCAACAATGACGACGGCGTTGCCAACTGGCTTCAAAACGAATTGCTCTAGCGGTTTATTGTAATCATCATAATCGGACGCAAATAGCAGTAAATCGGACGCGTTCTACAAAATACGGACGCGTTTGCAAAATTTACGGACGTTTTCTTGTTTTTTGGACGCAAAACAAGTAGAATCGGACGAAAAGGATGTAAAATCGGACGCAAAAAATATTTTTAAGCTTTAAAATGTCCGATTTTAAATGCAAATATAAATACAAACTTAACTAAAAAACGATATTGCAACAAACCTAACTTACGAAGCGAGACTGCAATGTTCAATATAAATTCACTATCTTCACTAAGAGAGAGTAATCAATTAGAAGCGAAAGCGGCTTCAAACGGTACGCCGAGAAGTATGTGGGAAACGTATTGTGCTTTTGCTAATACGAATGGTGGAACTATCTTGCTGGGTGTAGGCGAAGATGCGCAGCATAATTTACAGCTTGTTGGCGTAAATAACCCTGAACATATGGTAAAAGATATTTGGGATACGSTAAATAATAAKAAAATTAGCAATGTAAAGCGTAAGCCAAGCTTTGAATTGCGTAGAAAACTAGATAATCCAGTAAATGGAGAATCCACTGTATCGATTAGTTTTGCGGGATTGCCTTTAGGGCACGAATTCAGCTCTTTAGTACTAGCACTTCTACAAGTAAGTGGCTATGCGCCAAAAATTAGTGATGAGCAACGCGATGCAATACTAAAGCTTGGTTCACACAATGTGACAACATACATGTCGGTAACTTGCCTGAATTGCCCAGAAGTTGTGCAATCGCTTAATACCATTTCTATTATTAACCCTAAAGTTCAGCATACTGTAGTTGAAGGTAGCGCTTTCCGCGAAGAAGTAGATAAACTTGGTGTAATGAGCGTGCCAGCAGTTTTTGAAAATGGCAAACTTATTTCCTCCGGACGAGCAGGAATTGACGAACTTGTATCTGTGCTTGCATCACAAGAAAAATCTGTTGAGCAGGATGAGGATGGCAATAATGGTAATAGCGTTTCTTCGGCAAATGTTGCGCTCGCAGAAAAAATGAATTCGCAAAATCCATACGATATTGTTATTATTGGCGGCGGTCCTGCTGCTTCTGCTGCCGCAATTTACACTGCTCGCAAGGGCTTGCGTACGGCTATGATTATGGATCATCGTGGCGGCCAGGTTGTAGAAACTGAAAGTATTGAAAATCATATTTCACAAACTCATACGACTGGTTCTCAACTAGCAGCAGATTTAACTAAGCATATTTCTCAATACGATATTGACGTATTTACTCCTGATTGGGCAGACTCGCTCGATTTATCTAAGGAACCATATGGGTTACATACTATTCATGCGCGTTCTGGCGGATCTTTGAAAGCGCGTGCAGTGATTATTGCAACTGGCGCGACTTGGCGTACGTTGGGCGTTCCTGGAGAAGATGAGTATAGGAATAGAGGCGTATCATTCTGTCCTCATTGCGACGGTCCACTTTTCAAAGATAAGAATGTTGTCGTTGTTGGCGGTGGAAATTCTGGTGTTGAAGCTGCTATTGATTTAGCAGGAGTTGCAAAACACGTTACTGTGATTGAGTTCATGGATGTGCTTAAAGCGGATCAAGTATTGCTTAATGCTTTGCATAAATTACCTAACACTGAAGTTATTACAAGTGCTGCAGTAAGCAGTATTGAAGGTAGTGGTAGTAAAGTTACTGCAATACGTTACATAGATCGCAATAAAGCAGACAATGATGAAAACGAAGAACATATTGTTGAAACCGATGGGGTTTTTGTGCAAATTGGTTTAGCTCCGAATACTCGTTGGCTTGCAAATAATATTTCTCTTAATAATCGAGGAGAAATTATTACGAATCGCGCTGGATGCACTGATACTCCGGGTGTTTTTGCTGCTGGAGATTGTTCAGACGAACCGTATAAGCAGATCGTTACAGCGTATGGTTCTGGAGCCAATGCTGCGTTATCTGCATTTGACTATCTTATCCGCAACCCGCAAAATAAATAATTTATAAAA
>NZ_LXJL01000033.1:0-15127 GCF_001641215.1 Gardnerella sp. 30-4
GTTTATGAGTACATGCTATTGCATTTTTATTAATATTTTTGTTGAGATCTTGCTGCTGAAATTTTAATTAATCGCTTATTAAGATTCAGCAATTTGGTGCTGCATGTTGCGCAATCCACGCGTGCATGGAAACAGCTGCGGCTGCTCCTGCGTTTAGCGAGCGAACAGAGCCAAATTGCGAAATGTAAACAACGTCATCCGCCATTTCTAGTGCTTTTTTAGAAAGACCTGGACCTTCCGCACCAAAAAGCATAAGGCAACGTTTAGGGAACTTGTAGTTTTCCATAGCGACTGCGCCTGGAATAATATCTAGCGCTATAACGCGCGCGTTTTTAGCGTCTTGTTCCTTAATATTTGCGATTTTTTCTGCTTCTTTATTGCCTTCTGCTTGTGCTTTAAGCAAAAGTTGATGCGCTTCTTCTGTTTCTCGAGCTATATTTTCGCGCCAATTAGTTACTAGAGTTTCAATAGTTGGGCAGCATTCAACGTATTGGTAAAGCTCAGTCATTAACGAGCCTTTGCGATTCCATTTATGAGGCCCTACGATATACACTTTTTTCGCAGTAAACGCGTTTGCAGTGCGAACCATAGAGCCTATGTTGAAATCGTGAGTCCAATTTTCTACAGCTACTTCAAACTCGTGGCGTCCTTTAGAATCGAGATCCGCTTTTATAGCTTCTACTTTCCAGTATCGGTAGCGGTCTAGAACATTGCGCTGGTCGCCTTCGTCTAGTAATTCAGTGCTAAACCGCGCATCGTAATTTGGCGATTCTGGATTATCTGGACGAGGCTCACCTGGATGTTCTTCTTCCCATGGGCCAACTCCTATAGGTCGAAATTCTGGCTCATCGGAAGCTTTTGCAGCCAAAGTAATTGGATTCGGTTCGTGCATGTGTGAGTTTTGCTCCGTTTAATACTTTTGCTTAGTATTGGCAGCTAGTAATTGCAGCTAGTCTTGGCAGCCGTCAGTTGCGCAATCTCCTGTGCAACCTGACTTGCAGTGGCCTCTGCAGCAGTTGTCCTCGCAGCATGGCTCAGTGCAGCCGTCATGAGCACAATCGCCAGTGCACTCTACTTTGCAATGGCCGCCGCAGCAATTATCTTCACAGCATGGCTCTGTGCAGCCGTCATGAGCACAATCACCCGTGCACTCTACCTTGCAGTGACCACCGCAGCAGTTATCCTCGCAGCAAGGCTCAGTGCAACCATCGTTAGCGCAATCGCCAGTGCATTTAACCTCACAATGACCACCGCAGCAGTTGTCGTTGCAGCAATCTTCGTGATCTGCATCTGCACGTAATTCTTCTTCATCGAAAGCTTGAACAAATGCCATTTTAGTACTCTCCTCACTTATTGGATTTACTAATTGAAGATGCCTCATGCCTTGTTCGTCGGCGTCAACACCACCAATTAATGCAACTATAGCAAGAATTTGCGCGCCTTGCTGATTAACAATGCCAAAATCAAGACTTAATTCATTGCCGTGTCGTAAAGTCACAAGCGAAGAAGTTTGAACATACGATTTTTCAGAAAGCCAAGAGTCAAGCAATAATACTCGCTTGCCTTTAACTGACGGACCTTTTGTTGCAGGAAAAACAAAATCCATAACAAAGCCGTCGAGTGCAATTCCTTTACGTTCTGCAGCATGAATAAGCGCAAAAACCATCGGCACTGCAGCAGCAGTTAACGCACCAATAGCGTCAACATCGCGTTCTAACGAATACCCAGCTTTCTCAATTGCATCAAAAAGAACATCTCCAACCAGCTTAGAGCCGCGCTGAGCAAATGTAACAGAAAACAGTTCGCTAAATGGTTTCGCACTCATATCCGCACAAAGCATGCGCTTAAGTTCCGCGCGTTCCTCTTGTAATTCTGCCATTTTTGCACTCCTTAGCGTTTAGAGCTGTTCAATTTTTGACGCTTTGATGTTTTTATGCTTAACGATCTTCTACTGATACTTCTGGAGCGCTCAGCTCTTTAACATCAGCTTTATCGGAATCTATAAGATCTATTGAAGCAATAACCTTACTTTGATCTAACTTCTGAAGTTTACGCGCTGTTACCAACACTCTAGACTCAAGTGAGGAAGCAAACTTATTGTAAGCTGCAACTGTTCTTGCCAAAGATACGCCAAGTTTTGAAGCATTTTCTCCAAGAACCGCAAAGCGATCGTACAATTCTCTAGATAAATCGAAAAGTTCTTTTGCATCATCTGTAAGACTTTGCTGCTGCCATGCGTACGCAACAGACTTAAGCACAGCCCACAAAGTAACTGGTGAAGTGAGTGCTACTTTTTGTGCAAAAGCATCATCCATAAGCGTTGGATCCGCTTCAAGAGCCGCCTGAAGCAATGCTTCGTTTGGAATAAATGCAACTACAAAGTCTGGTGCTGTTTCAAAAGCCTGCCAATACGCTTTAGCTCCTAATACTCTAACATGCTCTCGCAAAGCCTTAGCGTGCGCTTTTAGAAGCTCGCTCCTTCTAGCTAATTCTTCGTCACTTGCGTTATCTGGGATTTCACAAGCACGCTGATAATCCGCATACGGAACTTTTGCATCAACTGGAATTGTTTTGCCTCCTGGCAGATGCACAACCATATCTGGCCTCTGCTGTTCGCCATTTACTCCAGTTACAACAACCTGCGTATCAAAATCAACATGCTCAAGCAAGCCTGCAGATTCAACAATATTCTTTAGTTGAGCCTCGCCCCAAGCTCCGCGAACCTTATTATTTCGCAATGCTGCAGAAAGCGAACTTGTTTCGCGGTCAAGCCTTGTTTGCTGCTCACTTAAGCCTTTAAGCTGAGTGCTCAGCACACCCATTTCTTGTTTACGCCCTTCTTCAATCTGCGAAACTTTATTCTTCAATGCTTCGAGATTGTCTTTTACTGGAGCAAGCGCTTCCAAAACTTTACCTTGTTCTTTCAAAGTTTTCTCACGATTTAACCGTTCGCGTTCTTCTCGCTCTGCGCGCAATTGCTCTTCGCGATTCACTCGCAATTGCTCTGCTTGCTGCGCTTTAGCAAGTTCTGCTTCAACAAACTTTAATCGTTCAGCAAGCTGCTCTGCTTGCGTGCGATACCGTATAGCCTGATTACCATTTTCTTGAGCTTGAGCGCGCGCTTGTTCATACTGCGAGCGCAATTCGTTAAATTCGCGCTGGTTTACGCCATTAGCGCCTTGCGTTCCAGAGTTGCGCTTAACAATAGCCAGCACAACAATGGCGGTTATTACAACAGCAACCACCATTAAAACAAACATCACAATATTATCGAACATACGTTCTATTAAACACTATTGAGTTGACTTTTGAAACATAATTAAACACGTGCATTACCTAATACAAAATAGCGTGCTGTCTACTGGAAAATAATCCAATAAACAGCACGCTTTTTTATTTGACTACATTGAAGAATGCAGGAACTACGCAATCTTTAGGGTCACATGGTCGCTAGTATTCTCACAATCCGCAACTACGCGAGCGCCATCATGCACATCGCCAGAAAGCAGCAATCGAGCAAGCTGATCGCCAATTTCCGTTTGAACCAATCTACGCAACGGACGAGCACCATAAACTGGATCATAGCCATGCTCCGCAAGCCAAGCGCGAGCAGAACCGCTCACATCCAAGCTAATGCGGCGGTCGCTCAAGCGTGCAGCCACTTGACGAACTTGAATATCCACAATTCCACCAAGCTCTTCGCGGCTCAACGGATGGAACATAACAAGCTCATCCAAACGGTTGATGAACTCTGGCTTAAACTCAGCGTGAACAGCGTTCATAACAGCCTTACGTTTAGCAGCATCGTCCAAGCCCTCTTGCACAAGGAATTGCGAACCCAAGTTTGATGTCATAATCAAAATCGTATTCGTAAAATCAACCGTTCTACCCTGACCGTCAGTCAAACGACCATCGTCCAAAACCTGCAACAAAACGTCGAATACTTCTGGATGCGCCTTCTCAACTTCGTCAAAAAGCACTACAGAATACGGACGTCTACGCACAGCTTCAGTAAGCTGGCCGCCTTCCTCGTAGCCAATGTAACCAGGAGCAGCACCGATTAGACGCGAAACGGAAGCCTTTTCCATGTACTCGCTCATATCAATGCGAACCATTGCACGCTCGTCGTCAAACAAAAAGTCAGCAAGAGCCTTAGCAAGCTCCGTCTTACCAACGCCAGTAGGACCCAAGAACAAGAAGGAACCAGTTGGGCGATTCGGGTCTGCAATTCCAGCACGGCTTCTGCGCACAGCATCTGCTATAGCCTGAATTGCTTCACTTTGACCAACCACACGCTTAGAAAGCTCCTTTTCCATGTTGAGCAGCTTCTCATTTTCGCCTTGCATCAAGCGACCAACAGGAATGCCCGTCCATTCGCTAACGACTCCTGCAATAGAATCAGCATCAACCTGATCCGGAACCATTGGCTCTTTCGCTTCACTTTTAGCATTAGCGGCCTCAGACTCCGCTTCTTCCAAAGCTTTTTGAATGCTTGGGATTTCACCATACAAAATACGGCTTGCTTGTTCCAAGTTGCCTTCACGTGTGAATTTGTCGGCTTCTACGCGCTTAGCGTCGAGTTGCGCTCGCAAATCACCAACCTTGTTATGGCCAGCCTTTTCCGCATCCCAACGCGCTTTCAATCCAGAAAGCTTTTCGCGCGAGTTAGCTAATTCTTCCTGCAACTTTTCTAAGCGTTCGCGCGCAGCAGCATCTTCCGCTTTCTTTAATTGCATTTCTTCCATTTCAAGACGCGTAACTTTGCGCTGCAATTCGTCGATCTCTTCTGGCTGAGAATCAAGTTCCATACGCAAGTGAGCTGCCGCTTCATCCACCAAATCAATCGCCTTATCTGGAAGCTGTCTGCCAGTAATATAGCGGTTTGAAAGCGTTGCTGCAGCTACGATTGCATCGTCACTAATCGTCACCTTGTGGTGCGCTTCGTAACGTTGCTTAAGTCCACGCAAAATCGTCACCGTATCTTCAACAGATGGCTCGCCAACAAACACTTGCTGGAATCTGCGTTCAAGCGCGGAATCCTTTTCAATATGCTCGCGATACTCGTTAAGCGTAGTTGCACCAACCAAGCGCAGCTCACCGCGCGCAAGCATTGGCTTAAGCATATTCCCAGCATCCATTGAACCTTCTGCAGATCCTGCGCCAACAACAGTGTGAATTTCGTCAATAAACGTAATAATTTGACCGTCCGATTGCTGAATTTCCTTCAACACTGCCTTTAAGCGTTCCTCAAACTCGCCGCGATACTTCGAACCTGCAACCATCGAAGCCAAATCGAGGCTTATAAGACGCTTGTTTTGCAAAGTCGTAGGCACATCTCCTGCCACAATTCGCTGAGCCAATCCTTCTACAACTGCCGTTTTTCCAACGCCCGGCTCGCCAATTAGCACAGGATTGTTCTTCGTGCGGCGAGAAAGAATCTGAATCACGCGACGAATTTCCTGATCGCGCCCAATTACTGGGTCGAGCTTTCCTTCGCGAGCGCGCGCAGTCATATCAACAGAATACTTTTCGAGCGCTTTGTAGTTGCCTTCAGCATCCGGACTTGTCACTTTTGCGCCACCGCGCACAGTTGGCACAGCCTTACGCAACACGTCTGCGGAAACGTTGTGCTTTTTGAAAATATCCGCAACAGCGTTTGGTTCGCTAGCAACCATGCCAATAAGCATGTGTTCCGTAGAAACGTATTCGTCTCCCATTGCGCGCATTTCTTTTTCTGCCTGGCTTAGCGCAGCCAAAAGCTGACGACTTGCATCTGGCTTAGTTGTAGTTGAGCCAGTAGATGAAGGCAATGCCACTAATGCGTTACGAATTTCAGCACCGATTTGTTGCGCGTCCGCCCCCGCCTGAGCAATAAGCGCGCGAACGACGCCCTGCTCTTGGCGGAGTAAAGCATCCGCCAAATGCAGAGTGTCAACTTGCGCATTGCCAGCAGCCGCTGCACTTTGCACAGCGTCGCTTAATGCGTCTTGCGCTAAGGTTGTAAACTTTTGTTCCATATCTACCTCATTTCCACGAAAGCTCTAAAACACATTTCAGTTAAGTCAAATCGCTGCAACTTTTATTGCAATTTCAAGCTTTTTGACGATACTTTTGAGTTCTAACGAGCTTTCACTTTCATGTATCTGATACGTATAACAGATTTTCCTATAACTTTATTCCTAAAACTTGAGTGTACTAGACTCAAGTTTTGTTTTCAAGAACTTTCAATCGCAAATAATTTACGCAAATAATTTAATTAAGCAGCAAGCAAAGTTTAGTTAAGTATCAAGCAATGCTTAATTAAGTAGCAAATATGTCGTAATCTTAAAAGCATGAGAATTGCACGTTTTTCGTATAATGAAGTTCCGCAATACGCTTTCGTTCAAAAAGACGAAACCGACGGTAAAGATTATTTAGTAGCACTTGAAGGGCATCCTTTAAGCCCGCAAGGAGTTAAGCCAACTGGTAAACGTTACGCGTTGGATGCGGATGGCGTGCGCTTGCTTGTGCCTGTAATTCCTTCAAAAGTTTACGGATTGGCAAAAAATTACGATACGCGTTCCGATGACGAGCGCGCTACTTCTCCTGCGGCTTCTTCGCATACCGCTGCAGATATGGTTATTTTTACAAAGCCGAGCACTTCTGTAATTGGTCCGGACGATCCGATTGTGATTCCTGCTTGCTCAAACGACATGAATTTTGAGCCAGAAGTGGCAGTTGTTATGGGCAAAATCGCCAAAAATGTGACTGCAGCTACCGCAATGAATTACGTTTTTGGCTTTACTTGTGTAAATGACGTAACTTTACGAGATTGCGCAGGAAGCGACCCAATGTGGACGCGCGCAAAAGGTTTCGACACTTCTTGCCCACTTGGACCTTGGATTACGACCGAGCTAAATTGGCGCGATGCACATATTTCATTTACGCTTAATGGTGAAAATGTGCCGGAAGCTGACGGCACTACAGCTCGACTTATTCACAGTATTCCTGAGCAAATTGCAGCGATTTCAAGCTTCTCAACGCTTCTTCCAGGAGACGTGATTTTGACAGGAACCCCATACCCGGCTGGGACTTTACGCGCGGGTGACGAAGCGATTGTACACGTAGATGGCATCGGTTCGCTGCGCAATGTGATTGTGCATGCGTAACTACAATCATCAATTTGGCTTAAACTTTGACTTAAAACTACACAAATGCGCGTGGGCCAAAGATTGCCGAACCGATTCGAACCATCGTCGAGCCTTCGGCAATCGCCCACGCAAAATCGCCGGACATTCCCATCGAAAGCTCTAATTTTGCAGAGTTTCCATCATAATCTTGCGCGAGTTGTCCACTTACACAATCTCGAATTTCTCGCAATTTTGCGAAACCACTTCTCACTATTTTTTCATCATCCACGCGCGCTCCGAGCGTCATAAATCCGTGCAAATTAAGCGCCGGAAGACTAGATATAGCGAGCGCTTCATCAATCGCACGTTCTGGCGCGCATCCCGATTTCGTAGCTTCTCCCGAAACATTCACTTCCAACATAACGTCTGTGCAAAGTCCCAAATTTTGCGCGCGCGTAGATATTTTTTGCGCAAGTTCAATGCCGTCAACCGACTGAATACCATTTGCAAGTGGTAAAACTTTATTTATTTTATTGCTTTGCAGCTGACCGATTAAGTAGAGTGGAATTTCACCGTTCACTCCAACGCTTAAACCTTCTCTAGCAGCTTGTGCGCGTAAAATCTCGGCTTTTGCAACGATTTCTTGTGGGCGATTTTCCCCAACTACTCGCACTCCAGCTTTAAGCGCTGCCATGATTTCGCCAACATCTCGCGTTTTAGTTGCGGCAAGTAGCGTAACCGACTCAGCTTTGCGACCATAATGCAATTCGGCTTGAGCAATGGCGTCTTGCACGCTGTGCACGCCGTCGGCAATTTGACACGCACGAACACAATCGACTTCAGTATTCGCTAAATCTTTTTGCGTCATATATGCCATTTATGCCCCAATCTATCAAACCTAACTACATAGTTTAGTCAAGGAAGGGCACGGATTTGTCGGCTAGGTTTGCGCGAACAGAATCCCACGGCGTGTCAAGGCTTTCAAACAACGCAAGCGCATCGGCAGCACTCATATCTACCGATTGATTTTGACCATGCTTTTTGTATCCCAGAAGATACATACAATAGCCAATCATGCGCTCGGCACTCCAGCCAGATTCTCGAAGCGCACCGACGTCTAGCGAGTGCTTACTTTTTGCAAGCCGCTCACCTTGAGCGTTATCAATTAGCGGCAAGTGCGCAAATTGCGGACGCACATAATGCGTACCGTGAGCCGCAAAAAATCCTGATTTTTCAAGCAGCTCACCAATCCAAATTTGAAGCGCCGCAGAACGAAGCAAATCGCGGCCGCGCACAATGTCGTTTACTCCGCTCAGAACATCGTCAACAACAACCGCAAGCTGGTACGAAAAAACGCCATCCGCGCGGCGAATCACCATGTCACCCAAATCGCGATTAATGTTAAACGATTGCGCACCAAAAATCGCATCTTCAAAACTCACATTTGCTTGCGGCGAATCAGCCGAGGGAACAGCAAGCCTTAAAGAATGTTGCTGATTATTTTGCAAACGCTTTTCGATTTGTGCCAGACCTTCCGCGTTTTTACGAAGATTTCTGCACGTACCCGGGTAGCGTATAAAACCGTCGCCTTCCTGCGGAGCTGCGATTGCGCGAATATCGGAACGCGAGCAAAAACATGGGTAGATTAGAGAATTCCCGTCTTCGTCTTGCAAAGATTCTAACGCATCAAGAGCTTCTTGGTAAATTGCAGTGCGTTCATGCTGATAAGTCGGCTCGCCGACCCAATCAAGCCCAGCCCACTTCAAATCGTCAATAACTCGCGCGCTAGCATCCTTTGGCATGCGCGCAATATCAAGATCTTCCAGACGTAAAAGCATGTGTCCGCCTTGCGATTTTGCAGAGAGCCACGCAGCCAACATTGCTACCATATTGCCAATATGCATACGCCCGGAAGGAGTAGGCGCAAAACGACCAATTGCAATAGTTGACTTCGAAAACATGATTTAGTCTTTCTTAATATCTTTAATTAATAAGCATAAACTTGCAAAGCATAAGCTTACAAAATAAAAAGCGCGTAACGCATTCATACTAGCATTACGCGCTTCTTACAATCGCAATCAAGCACAGCTAAAAGCAACTACTTTATGCAAATAACGACTTATACATAACCACACCCAAGATTGCGCCGGCAATAGGAGCAATAACTGGAATCCACGCTTCACCCCAGCGAGAAGATCCCTTGTGCGGAATTGGCAAAATTGCGTGAAGCAAACGCGGCATAAGATCACGAGCAGGATTCAAAGCAGGACCAGTTGGTCCGCCCATAGAAGTCACCAAACCCCAAACCACGAAGCCGACAACGATTGAAGCGCCAGCCAAATTCTTCTCACCCCATGGAGAGGTAAGGCAGCAAAGAGCAGCCAGAACAAGCACAAGTGTGCCGAAGAACTCGTTAAGGAAGTAGTTAAGCTTGTTGTTATACGCATCCGTAGTGCAGAAAGTGCCAAGAATTGCTTCTGGCTCCTCAGTTTCGTTGTAGTGTGGCAAATACGTTACGTACACAATAAGCTGACCAACCAGCGCACCTAAAAGCTGAGCTACAATATAAGGCACAACGTTAGCCCATGGGAACATGCCGTTTACAGCTTGCGCAATTGTCATAGCAGGATTGATATGCGCGTGGGAAATTCCGCCAAACATGAGCACTGGGAACATAACACCAAAACCGTAGCCCATAGCAATATTTAGCCAGCCAGCATGGTGCCCTTTAGTATTTTTTAATTCAACGTTTGCTACAGCACCGTTTCCGAAAATCATGAGAATAGCAGTGCCAATAAATTCTGCAGCCAACATTGCCATAAACGAATGTTGCATGGTCCTTCGATCCTTCTTACCTGTTTCAAACTCCACACACGTAATCACGCGCATAAATAACGACTCGTCACTTAACAATCGTCCAACAACTCGCAATTGCGATTAGCACAGCATGGAACACAATATATTCTCATTTTCAAAGAAGCTAAGAAAATGAATTCCAACATTTATTCTTTGATAGTTTCCCTTATACGCGCGACAGTCTGCGTAAATAGTAAAATCGCCCTCACATCAAAAGAGGCCCGCCACTTTGGCGAGCCTCTTATCTACAAAAACAATATCTGCGGTTTCATCTTCACAACATCCTCGTTGCAACGGTTAAAGTCTTAAATATCCCGTCCAACGTCCACGGATTTCATATCCATACACTTTTGTGGGTTACCGCTATCTCTTTTTTGTTTTTGTAATTATTATTATCATCGTTTTTTACCTAATAGTAAAGAGCAAATTAGCCTTTGTTAACATATTGTCACTACTGTTCAATTGCACACGAAAAATCGTAACTCTTGCGGCCTTTTGTGAACATGCAAAGGTTATCATGTTAAATTACGTTCGCATGAGACACACTCCGGCGTGTCGCAAGATATTTTTCGAGCGCGAAGCAAGCAAATAAAATCGACACTCATTCGCGCACTTCCCTTACAACGCATACAATTACAGAATATGGTACAAATTTTTGACGCTCCCTCAAAGGCGATTCTGCGCGGTCAAATTGCAGAGCATATCGCCGAAGATGAAAAGGCAGAAAAGCGTGAAGCTCGTGAGGGTGAGCTACCGTTGCCAAAAGATCGTTTCTTCGACCGAGAATTAAGCTGGTTGAAGTTCAATCGTCGCGTGCTTGAGTTGGCTCAGAATACAGATTTGCCACTTCTTGAACGCGCTAATTTTGCTGCTATATTTGCGTCAAATCTCGACGAATTCTTTATGGTTAGAGTTGCAGGATTAAAGCGCAGAATAGATTCTGGAATAGCAGTAACTGCAGCATCCGGCTTAAGCCCTCGCCAGCAGTTGCGCGCTATTAGTGAGGTAACTCACCGCCGTCAAGATGAGCACGCTCACTATGTTATTGAGCACATTCTTCCTGAGCTTGCCAAACAGCGCATTGTTTTGCTCAGCTGGGATAAGCTTACAGAATCAGAAAAAGCACGTTTGTCTGATTACTACAAAAAGCAAGTTTTCCCTGTTCTTACGCCTCTTGCAGTGGATCCTGCGCACCCATTCCCGTACATTTCCGGCAAGTCTATTAACTTGGCTGTTATCGTCGAAAATCCAAATTCTGGAAAGTCGCATTTTGCTCGTGTAAAGATTCCAGATAATTTGAATCGCCTTGTACCAGTTGACGATTTAACAGACGAGGAAGGTCGCGAAGAGCGTTACGGCTTCATTACTATGGAAAAGCTGATTGCAGCACACTTGGAATCGCTTTTCCCAGGCATGATTATTAAGGAAGCCCGCTCATTCCGAGTTACGCGTAACGAAGATATTGACGTTGAGGAAGATGACGCAGAAAACTTGCTCAACGCTATGGAGAAGGAACTTCTTCGCCGCCGCTTTGGACCGCCAATTCGTTTGGAAATTTCTAACGAGGCCAGCCCATTCCTTTCTCAGCTTCTTGCAAATCAGCTTCGCGTAAGCCCTGAGGAAGTATATCGCTTGCCTTCGCCGCTTGATATGACGGTACTGTTTGAATTGCAAGCGCTTGACCGCCCTGATTTGAAGTATCGTCCGTTCATTCCTACTACAAACCGTCAGATTGCGGAAGTTGAAACTAGCCACGCGCAAGATATTTTCGCTTCTATTCGCGAGCATGACATTTTGTTGCATCATCCTTACGATTCGTTCTCTACTTCTGTACAGGCATTCCTCGCGCAGGCTGCTGCGGATCCAAAAGTGCTTGCAATTAAGCAAACTTTGTACCGTACGTCTAGCAATTCGCCAATTATTGACGCTCTTGTTGACGCAGCTCACGCTGGCAAACAGGTACTTGCGCTGGTTGAAATTAAGGCACGATTTGACGAGGACGCAAATATTGCTTGGGCTCGTAAGCTTGAGCGCGCAGGCGTTCACGTTGTGTACGGCATTGTTGGTTTGAAAACTCACTGCAAGCTTTCGCTCGTGGTTCGTCAGGAAGCAGAAGGATTGCGCCGCTACTGCCACGTTGGTACAGGTAATTACAATCCTAAGACTGCTCGCTTGTACACGGATTTGGGATTGCTTACTTGCGATCCTGTAGTCGGCCAGGATTTGACTCGCTTGTTTAACCAGCTTTCTGGTTACGCGCCGAAGTCTAGTTTCCACCGCCTGCTTGTTGCCCCTCGTACAGTTCGCACAGGTATTATTGCGCGAATTCAGCGCGAGGAAGCTGCAGCTCTTGCTGGTAAAGAAGCATGGATTAAGATTAAGGTCAATTCTGTAGTTGACGAGCGGACTATTGACGCTTTGTATCGAGCTTCGCAAGCTGGAGTAAAGATTGATATTGTTGAGCGTGGTATCTGCTCGCTTAAGCCTGGCATTGAAGGATTGAGCGACAATATTCGCGTTCGTTCTATTCTTGGCCGATTCCTTGAGCACAGCCGCATTTACGCTTTTGCTAACTCTTGCGGTCCGCAGATTGGCGACGGTCCTGCAAGCGGCCCAGAAGTGTGGATTGGTTCGGCTGATTTAATGCACCGCAATCTTGACCGCCGCGTTGAGACGCTGGTTCGTATCAGTGCGCCTGATCAGGTTGAAGCTTTAATCCAGTACATTGATTTGCAAATGGCTGATTCTACTGTTTCGTGGTGGATGGATGGTGACGGCACGTATACCTTGCATTCTCGCGATAAGGAAGGTCGTCCGCTCGTTGACAGCCAGGCTTACTTGATTCATACTCACACGCGTAAGCCTCGCGGCGCGAACTAATCGCAAGCAACTAAATAAACGATAAGTAAGAGCCAGATTCAGTAACATGTTTCTGGCTCTTTTTGTGTTTATTACCACTTCTAATCTGACTAAATCTCAAGCGTTCCAGCAATAGTCGAAATCTTCTACAGCACCATTTGCCAGTTTTAGGAAGTTTTTTAAGTAATTATTTATCAGTTTTGGCAAATTTAAGGATTATAAAACAATTTGTTACTGTTATGACTGTGACAAAAGTAAAAGATTACGGCACAACTAAAAGTTGTGAAAGAAAACCGCTAAAATAGTGAATATGAGTGCAGTAACGACGCAATACGTTGAAGCAGCTGGCGGAATAATCTATCGCAAGCGCAATATTACCAACAGCTCAAATGCAAGTGGAGAGGCAAAAACAAGCAGCGACGCAATAAAGTTTAGCGACGACGATTTTGAACTTTGCCTAGTCTACCGTCCTAAATATGACGATTGGAGCTGGCCGAAAGGAAAGAACGAGCCAAAAGAATCGCATCGTCACACAGCTGTGCGCGAAGTTGGAGAAGAAACAGGATATTCAGTCGTACTCGGCCCGCACATCGCCAAAATAGAGTATCCGCTTGAACGCGAAGGCAAAAAATCTTCCAAGAACAGCTCATCAAATAGCAACCAAAATCGCAATCCCCAGCCGGAAGTCATAAAGCGAATCCACTACTGGATGATGCGCTTAATCGATAAGCCAACCGCAGCAAAGCGTCTTCCTGCTTTCGGACCAATTAAGCCTGCTAAACCCACTGAAATCGGCAATGTGTTATGGCTTACTCCTTCTCAAGCACGAAAAAAGCTTACGCACGATAGTGACCGCGAAGTGCTAGATGCTTTCTTAGAGAAGCTACACGAAGGTCAAGCAGAATATAGCACGTTGCTTTTAGTGCGTCACGGAAAAGCTGAGTCTCGAAAAACTTGGCAAGGAAGCGAAGCGACTCGACCAATCACGCCTCTAGGTGCTGCCGCTTCATACGCTTTAGGCCGCGAGCTTGCCTGCTACACGCCGAATAAAATCATATCGTCTCCTTGGAAGCGTTGCTTAGAAACAGTTGCGGCTTTTGCGCACGACTCTTCGCTTTCTATCGAACAGGTTGCGGAACTTACAGAAGATTGTCACGAGAAAAAACCAAAATCTACATTGTCTGTGCTTATAAGAGAAATACAAAATATTGAGCAAAATGAACAAAATGCAAGCACAGTCAACAACGCAACCGTCATGTGCTTGCACCGCCCAGTTATCGGCACTTTCTTCGATTATTTATGCGAAATAACAAAACCTAGAGCACACAAACGCATACTCAGCCAAAAATCTCCATACATGCCTACAGGAAGCGCAATAGTTTTGCACATCATTAATACTCCTAAAGGCGCTCGCATTATCGATATTGAAAAGGTTCTTCCAAGTGTCTACTAGTTTAAATTCGCAATCGAGTTCTATTCATTCAAGCAGATCTGCTTTTATGCCAAGCCCCACAGGAGCCGCCCGTCCTAGCAGACCTGCACAAATGGATCCTGCGATGCTCGCGCAGATTGAAGGCGGCACAGATCCGCAGGTTGTAAACGAAATTAGCCACACTTCAGCCGCTGTTTTACTTAACCGCGTTCATAGAACGCAGTCGCCGGAAATCGTTGAGCGCGTGCTGAATTTGGTTGAGAATGAAGGAATTGAAGTTATTGCAGATTTGTGGAGTCACGCGGAAGCTGAGTCTCTTCCTGGAATGTTGTGGCGACTGTATTTATTGCGCATGTCGCTACGAAAACAGCGCGAAGCTTACGCTGAGTATTGGCGCCTTGGCGAGCCTGAAGCAACGAGCGCTTCAGCTATTACAGGAATTGACGAAGCTCCTACAGGAGAGGATATTGCACGACTTGCAGATTCTATTCTTTCCGGTGCTTTTACAGGCGATTTTGCTGTAGCGCTTTACAGATCTTCAGCTTTTACTTCGATTATTGCACGCGGAATGCGAGTTTACGCAGAAAAGTTAGACGAGCAAGCAAATACAATACCAGAAAATTGCAAAAGTTTTGCACGTATCCGCTAATATGCACGCACTCTCGTTATCTTTTGCTCATGGAGCGAAATTGTGGCGCGCAGGAAAGTTGGAATAAATTATTTTCGATTAAAATTGTGCGGCGCGTGAAAACAGAAAACAAGGTATACTCAAAATGATGCTGGCTTGTGCTTAAGCCCCGGGCTCCATTTTTTGCCGCTGCGAGCGGCGTTTGCGCCGACAGGCGCTTTCGCAAGTCAGTATCGTTTCTGT
>NZ_LXJL01000034.1:0-12034 GCF_001641215.1 Gardnerella sp. 30-4
TAACAATATTACAAATTTTTTCAGAGTGTCGAAAAAGCCTAAGAAAAAGATAATGCCGATAAGTAAAATTTACATACCGGCATTATCTCTATTTTTTCTGCAACTTAACTTCTACAGACTATCTTTTCACATATGTTCTTACGAAATTTAGTCCTCCGCGAGCGCAACTACTGGCGAAGACTTTACTGCTCTACGAGCTGGAAGAACGCTGGAAAGAAGCGCTGCAAGCAAAGCGATTAGAGCAAGAACCGCGTAAATAGTCCAATCAATTACAAACGGAACTTTGCCAATTGCGCTAAACACCATGTAGGATCCAATCCACCCAAACGCTGTTCCAACAATCAAGCCAGAAACGGTGCTTGTTAAGGAAATCAACGTTGCTTCCAACGCAAGAGATCTTCTAACCTGTCCTCTTGTCATGCCGATTGCTCGCAAAGTTGCAGATTCTTTGGTTCGCTCAATAACAGACAAGCTTAATGTGTTTGCAACACCTATTAAAGCAATCACAACAGCTACTGCTATTAAGCCAACAAGCAACATCATCATTACGTCGATAGCACTTTCCCACTGCGCTCGCTGGAACACGCTTCCACCAGCCATAACCTCCGCATAGCTAGATGTAATATTTCTAATATTCTTAACAATATCTACAAGATTAGCTTTGCTAGAGTCTACCGAAATAAGCAGAATATGCGTTGTAGGCTTAAGGTAGTTATTGAAGTAAGATTTGCTCACAAAAGCAGTATTCCTTGAATATATATTGACATTCCTATACTTCTTAAACTGAACTTGCTTTACAGTAATGCTCTTATCGTTATTACTCGGGTCTGTATTCATTCCGGTAAATGGCGTAATATCATCACTGTCTGTTTCACCAGAACTGTACTTTTCTACATAAGCTTGTAGATTAAGGTTTCCTTTTTTAAGTTCAAAGGGTTCTCCCCCTTCTTCGTTAAACTTAGGCAAAAGCACAGAATCTTTGTTTATATTAACGCCATCAAGATCAGTGTGCATTACATTTTTAAGTTGATTTACATTATCAACTCCAGCTGCCATAGCATACTCAGTTTTGCCCTTAGCGTTCTTAAAAGTCATAGGAACTGCAGGAAGCAACTCAGTATGCTTTATTCCACTAATCTTTGAAATGTCGGCAGCTAAAGATTCATCAACATTCTTGCCTTGAATAATAATGTCAACACTGTAATGGTCATCAACAACACCTTTAAGAGTTGCTTTACCACAAATTGCGCCCGTTACTACTGTAGAAACAAGCGTTACTCCAATAAGCAAAGCTGTTCCAGTTGCTGCAACTCTTCTAGGATTTCTTTGCACGTTTGCATTAGCAACTTTAGACGCGGGCCCACAAAGCGCCATAATTGCTCCAGTTGCCTTCATAGCAAACGGCATCCAGAATGTTGCTGTAATAATAATGCCAATAAAAACAAGCGCACAACCAAACATTGCTCCAAGCAAAGTCATCCAAGAGTCAGAACCAGCAGTAGGCGACTTACCCGCAATCATGCTTGCCAAAGAAGTAGCACTTAAAGCCGTAGCTAAAATACCTACAACAATAAACAGAACGCCAAAAACAGCGCGAATAATGCTTGCACGCTTATCTTTAATCAAATCCATTGGTCGCAGCGCTTCCATAGGCGTTACTTTTGTAGCAGATCGAGCAGCACTCATAGATGCAAGAACTGTTACAATCGTGCCAATTGCTATTGGCCACACAATTGCCGGAAGTGAAACAATCAAAGGAATCTTAGATAACGGTCCAGAATTAATATTCACGTTACTAATTGCGCCCATAAATCCTATTGCGCAAAGCACGCCAACAGCCGCAGAAATAACTCCAAGTATTGCGGCTTCAAGCAAAACTGCTGCATAAAGCTGGTGCGATTGTGCGCCGATTACGCGCAAAAGTGCAAGAGTGCGTCTGCGTTGAGCAACCAAAACTTGAAATGTGTTTGCTATAACAAGCGAAGAAATAAGCAACGCTAGGATACCAAAAGATAGCAAGAACATGGTTACAAAATTAGTGCCGTTAGACACATTTCGAACAGCTCTTACGCCAACTTCATGCCTAGACATAAGAGAGAATCTCGAAGGAAGCAAAGAGTTAATCTTAGGAGATAAATCGTTTATTTTAGATTCATCAATACTCATGTACACTTTGCTTTGCACAACTTCATTGTCAAAATTCTTAAGATTGTTGAGTTTTGCACAAAAATCATTCGTTACTCCACCAAGATACGTGCCGCGATTTGAAACTGGTATTTGAGAATGTTCTCCATCGTCTACAAGACCAACCACACGAACATCGTACGATTTTTCTTTATCTCCGCCAGTGTCATCTACTTTAACCAAAGTTATAGTATCGCCAATGTTTGCATGTATTGATTTTGCAATACTTTTAATAAGCGTAATTTCGCCTATTTTTTGCGGATCTCTACCTTCTGTTGATTTATAAACAGGAAGATTTCCATACAAACCACTAGACCAAGCAATACTTGTAACTGATTTATCACCTTTTTCCACTCTTACAAGCGCAGTCGCATCGTCACTACGAATACCGTTGATACCAGGCATCTTCGATATTTTGTCTAAATGAAGGTCTTTGTAATGAATTTCACTACTCGGAGAGCTGTTAGGATTTTTAAATGAGATTGCATAATTTGCGCTACCGAATTCATTTGTTGCGTTACGAACCATCAAGTCATCAACGCTGTTTGCAAAAAGCAAAGTAGCGCTCATAAACATGCTGCCTATAAGAATTGCAATTCCAGAGGCGATTAGCATGCGCACGCTTTTACGCATAAGTTTTAGTGCGATTTTCCACATTCTAACTTCACCACCTTTTATTGCAATTGAGCAGGCTGATTATTAACGCCAGCCTCGCTGCGTTCCATAAGCATCTTGCTCATTCCTTCTGCAGTAGGATTTTGCACGTCTTCAACGATTTGACCATCTGCAAACACGATTGCTCGATCCGCATAAGACGCTGCAACAGCGTCGTGAGTAACCATAATCACAGTTTGACCAAGTTCCGTTACAGACTTCTTCAAAAAATGCAAAACTTCTGAGCTGGAAGCAGAGTCAAGATTACCGGTAGGCTCATCCGCAAAAACTACGGAAGGCTTAGAGATTAAAGCTCGAGCAATTGCAACGCGTTGTCGCTGACCGCCAGAAAGCTCAGCAGGCCTATGCTTTAAGCGATCTTGCAAGCCAAGAGTTAAAACCAAAGTATTAAACCATTGCTTATCTGGCTTTTTGCCTGCCAAAGTAAGAGGCATAAGAATATTTTGCTCAGCACTAAACATTGGAAGAAGATTAAAACTTTGGAAAATGAACCCAACCATTTCGCGTCGCATAAGCGTAAGCTGTTTATCGCTCATTCCTGTAATATCTAGGCCATCTACCAAAACTTTTCCAGAATTAACGCTGTCAAGACCAGCCAAAGAATGCATTAAAGTTGACTTTCCAGAGCCAGACGGGCCCATAATCGCAGTGAACTTGCCGCGCTCAAAGCTAACACTAACGTCTCGCAAAGCGTGAACAATGCCTGCACCCTTGCCAAAATCTTTAACAACATGCAAAGCTGCAACTGCCGTCTCACCAATCAAGTTTTGGTTAAAATCTGCTCTAAAATCTAAAGCATTTTCTTGCTCGTATGAGCTTGTTTCGTACGGACTGTTCATAACTGCTCCTTTTCTTAAAAAGTAGTAATCGCATAGTTATCTACTGCTAATACTTAAATTTACGTGAAAAGACTGCTGGTTACTATCGTGCGTAAGGCGGAAATTATTGAGAAAAAATTAGCATCTCATCCTAAAGTATGATGCGTAAATTTACATAATGTATAAAAAATCGGAGCACATACAAATACGAATGCGCTCCGAATAAAATGGTAATGGATCTTYWKGAATANTTTTTAATWCGATCTTTGAATCCTTTGCCACGGTCGCGAGTAGAAGCCGCTCCAGGAATACCTTGCAAAACCAAAACTTCACCCTTTTCGCCCATACTATTAGCTAGCGTGTCAGCAGCCTGAGCACCACCAGCAACGTTATCGGAAGCAATATGCGAAGTAACTTTTTCACCAGTTACAGAACGGTCAACAGAAATCACAGGCAAGTTCGCGCTTAGCAACGGGGCAACTGCAGGACCAGCAGCATCAGAATCTACAGGGTTAATAATAACAGCTTTTGCACCTTGTGATTGAGCATTCTGCGCTTGATCCTGCTGCTTTGCAGAATCATTCTGAGCGTCGGAAACTTGCAAATCAACACCAAGTTTCTTTGCTTCAGCTTGGGCACCATCACGTAAATCCACAAAGAACGGATTATTCAAAGTAGAAACTAGCAATGCGACTTTATCGCCACCATTAGTACTACCACATGCACTCATGCTGACAATAAGTGCAGATGCTGCTGCAACCGCGCAAGCAATCTTTACGCCTCGACGCATAATTGGATAATTCATCATATCTCCTTTGATTATTGCCCTGTGCTACCGCAAGTTTTTAGTTCGATAAATCCACAATGTTGCAGTGACATAAGGCTGATGTTTCACCATCTCTTTACCTTATTGTTACGTAGTTTTGAGTTATAAAGTTCAGTTATAATATTCCAAATCGTTTCAATTCTTGCTGAAAATATTGATTACTCGCCACTTACGAATCAACATTTGCAAGATTCACCTCCTTCCTACGAGAAGATCAAGTTTATAAAAAGTATTAATTTGCTGTCAGTGCGTATCTTCCTTGCGGCGCAAAGTGTCAAGGCTCACAGCAAAGGCAATAACCAAACCAATAACTACTTGCTGCCAGAAGGAGGAAACATTCAAAATATTCAAGCCATTACGAATTACAGCCAGCAAAATTGCTCCTACGAAAGTGCCAGAAATCTTACCTTTACCGCCTGAAAGCGAAGCACCACCGATAACAACAGAAGCAATAGCATCCATTTCATAGCCAGTGGCGGCCTGAGGCTGAGCGGAATGTAAACGACCGGCAATAACTAAACCAGCGATGGCAGCGAAAATACCGGAAAAAATAAACACCATAATTTGTGTTTTATGAATATTGATACCAGAAAGGCGAGAGGCCTCCATATTTCCACCAACAGCATACATAGAACGACCAGTAGTGGTGAAGTTCAGTATTACTGCAGCAATAACACCCATGATAATCATCATCACGATTGGCATTGGAATACCTAATATGTTGGCACCAAAGAAATTCACCATGCCAGAGGTAGAAATAGGACGACCGTCTGAAACAACAAGGGTAAGTCCACGCGCAACAGACATCATTGCCAATGTAGCAATAAACGATGGTAACTTAAGAAAAGCGTTCGCAACACCTGAAATAAGACCAAAAAGCGCACCGGTTACTATACCTACAACAACAGTTAACACTGGCGGCAACCCCATAGAAACGCCTGTATACGCAACCAACATGCTAGAAATTGCAGCCACCGCACCTACTGACAAATCAATACCAGCGGACACGATGACAAAGGTTTGACCGAATGCCAAAATAGCAACTGTCGCAGCTTGAATACCCACATTGAGAATATTCACACTTGTCAAAAATGCTGGCGTGGCGCACGAAAGCGCAGCACACAAGATAATCAAGCCGATAAGAGCGCCATTACGTGACGCAAACTTTTTCGCTGCAGGCAAAAATCCTTTATCAACTGCACCGTATCCCAAATGCTCAGATTTTGCACTACTCGTAGCAGCCATAATTTATACTCCTTTAACAAATTTTGCTATAACTCACTGCACTACTGTGTGCAATAAATTGTTGTATGCAAGTTTTACGTTTGATTGGTAACTTTAATTTTTAAGATTTCAATATGGCTCATGTATCAGTTTCATATTGAAAGCAGTAAGGTTTTACTCATTCCTGTATGCTCAAATACCAGATGTATTAAGGTGAGTCACTGCAAGCTCCATCACACTTTCCTGCGTAGCCTCGCTTGCAGCTAATTCACCGCTGATTCTGCCGTTCGACATCACCAATACGCGATCTGACATGCCAAGCACTTCAGGCAAATCTGAGGATGCCATCAGCACAGCACCTCCATTTTCTACGATACTGTTAATCAACTCGTAAATTTCTACACGAGCACCAACATCAACACCACGAGTAGGCTCATCCAGCAATAGCACTTTCACGTTCGCCATAGACCATTTGCCGAACACGATTTTTTGTTGATTACCGCCAGATAGCGAACCAGCGGGTTGATCAATGTTTGCCATACGAATACGCAATTTTTTTGCAGTTTCTTCTTCGCGAGTACGCTGCCCTTTCAAATCCGCAAATCCTGCATGTGCTGTAGGAACTAATGTAGAAATTCCCAAATTTTCTGCAACAGATGCTTCAAGAATCAACCCTTGTACTCGACGATCTTCTGGGACTAAACCAAGACCAGCTGCGATGCTTCCTGCAATATTCGCTTTCGCAATAGATTTACCATCAACAGTTATTGAACCTGAATCATAACTATCTGCACCAAATATTGCACGAAGAACTTCGGTACGACCAGCACCTACCAAACCTGCAAGACCCACAACTTCGCCAGCATGAACGCTGAAGGATACATTTTCTAACGTACCTTTTCGCGTTAAGCCTTCTACTTTTAGCAGCTCTTTGCCTTGACTACGTTTGCCATGAGGGAATTGATTTGTAATATCACGACCTACCATGAGTTTTACAAGTTC
Organism: Gardnerella sp. 30-4; assembly: GCF_001641215.1. NCBI lineage: Bacteria > Bacillati > Actinomycetota > Actinomycetes > Bifidobacteriales > Bifidobacteriaceae > Gardnerella > Gardnerella sp. 30-4. The sequence continues at coordinate 6,730 of NZ_LXJL01000034.1, forward strand.
CTTCTCAGGAACTTGCGCATCAACAGTATCGACGTATTTGCCATCGCGAAGTACAGTTACAACATCACCAATACGCGCAATTTCATCTAAATGATGAGAAATAAACACCATTCCAACATTTTTGGATTTTAAATCTTCCATAATGTTAAATAACTGTTCACATTCTGGTTTTGTTAGAGCAGCTGTTGGTTCATCAAGAATAAGGATAGATGCATGTTGCATAAGTGCTTTGGCTATTTCTACCATTTGTTGACGAGCTACACCAAGTTGTCCCATTGGCTTATTGACATCTTCATCTAAACCGATAACTTGCAATGCAGATTCCGCACGAGCACGCATCGTCGCCCGACTAACAAAACCAGCTTTCGTAGGAAGCATACCAAGGAACAAATTTTCCATAATAGAAAGTTCTGGCACCAAATTTAACTCTTGGTGAATCACAGCAATGCCCAATTTGCGAGCAGTATCCACATTAGGAATTCGCACTGTTTCACCATTGATCTCAATATGACCTTTATCTGGCTGATAAATGCCACTCATCATCTTAATAACTGTTGACTTGCCCGCACCATTTTCACCAAGGAGAACATGCACTTCACCTGGTTTTACTGTTACAGACACATTGTCAACTACCGTAGAATTACCGAATATTTTCGATACTCCTACTAGCGATAGTTCCGTCATGTCCTACCTCTTTCTTCGCTACAGCACCACTGCTGCCACGAAAATGCAATAAATTACGCTACATTACGCTTGTACTTTGGATGAGAATTATGCCGCAATGTGCATGCAAAAACGTAACAACAACGGTACGCTCAGGCGATTGCTGCACACGCTTACAAAGTCACGGTACAAAAATCAATAACAATAGTGTCAAGCTATAGAATAACAGCCTTACAGCTACGCATTTCCTAACGATTCACGCGGAATATACATAGTTTCTACTCGCTGCGATTGAACATCAACATTATGTTCTAACATATCCAAAAAAAGTGCAGCACTAGTACGACCAATGCGCTGAACTTGTTGCGAAATAGTAGAAATACGCGGCGTTGCTAAGCGGAATATTTCAACATCATCAAACGAGATAAGTGAAATATCACTGCCTATCACTAATCCTTCACGAGCCATTACATCCATCACTCGCAGCGCATCTGGCGAATAGCCGATAATAAGCGCTTTTACACCAACGCTAATCATGCGATGCAACACGCTAGCACATGAGGATTGTTCAAATCCCGTAGATTCTACAAATACATGTTCTTCGCCAAATATCTCCGAAGCCACTGTACGAAATACTTGTTCACGTTCTTGCAGTGACGGTGAAGCGATAATTGGACCCGACACGTAGCCAACTGAGCAAAAACCATGTTGTTTAACATCCAATAATGCGTCACGAATACCTTGCTCTGGATCCGAATCCACAACTGGCACATGCGTTAAATCGCCAGTCCGAGGTTCCACATGTCGATCCATAAACATAAGTGGAAGATGCTGCTCCATCAACATTCTCATAGCATCAGTTTCCTCACCTTGAGGCACAATAATCGCACCATCAATGCGTTGAGAAAGAATACTTGTAATGAATGAATCTTGACGAGCTGCACTCTCAGAAGATGTTCCAATAAACGCACAATAGCCGGCATCAAACAACGAGTCTTGCACAGTATACGCAAGCTCAGCAAAATACGCATTGCGTATATCTGGCACAAGTAACCCCACTGTCTTAGTACGAGATGACCGCATCGCCTGAGCGCGAGAATCTGGTATATAACCTAGTTCCGCAACTGCACGCTCAACTTTCGCCTTAGTGTTTGCCGATATACGACCCGTATTATTCAATGCGCGAGAAACAGTTGATACTGATATACCAGCACGTTGCGCAACATCGCGAATCGTAATGTACGACATGACACCTCCAGCTCATCTCTTATGCTCAACCAGTGTTAACAATTTTGCACTGTTATCGATATGTTTTGATTTTAGCTTGTACTCCATGTTTTATACTACGTTTTTCCATATACTCCTCTCGTCGGAGAAAAACAGCACTATGCAACCATGCATAAGAGCCTCTGTGCAATCTTATTCTCAACGAGCAGCTTCATCAGCGCTGAATAGAATCCGCAAATTGAGATAACGTTCCCACAATTGTCGGTTTCTTCAACTTACCTCATGCGGTAACGTTACCGCAACTATAACATTTTGTTAGAATGAACACAAGGGGAACACGCTAAAAATTACTTTTCATGCACTGCGCTATCTTGAATTAAATGCAACATTAAAAAATAATGCAACACTTATCTAACGTTGATGCGCAAAAAAGTTTCGCAAGAGCCTAGCACACTCAGATTCGCATACTGAACCAATGACTTCCGGGCGTGAGCCAACATGAGGATCTCGTAAAATATCCCACACAGACCCACACGCACCAAGTTTGGCATCCCACGCCCCGAAAATCACGCGTTTAAGACGCGTTTGCAGCACAGCCCCAGCACACATGGGGCAAGGTTCAAGAGTTACTACCAGAGTACAGTCAGATAGATTCCAAGATTTACGCGAGATAGCAGCATCTTTCATAGCAAGCACTTCAGCATGAGCCAAAGGATCAGCACTCTGCTCCCGCATATTTGCGCCTTTGCCAATAATATTACCGCCACCATCAAGCACAACTGCTCCAACTGGAACTTCGCCTGCAGAAGCAGACTCTCGAGCCAAATTCAAGGCTTGATTCATTGCAAATACTATCTCATCGCGCATATTCATGAAATCACTTTACAGATTAATTTACAGATTAAGAAAAAACAAAATCGAATAAATTTACATAAGCCCAGAAGAAATATCGTGAGTTACGAACCACTTGCGAATATCGCCAATTTCGTTCATATCAACAGCGTGATCCAACCCGCGATAACGACGTTCTTCAAGCCAAGTGTGCTCCTCAAGCCACGCTGCAGCAGCCGAGAATTCGTAAGGAGGAATCACGCCATCCTCTAATCCATAGCCGAAAAATACAGGAGTATTACGCTCAGCTAAATCGTCATCTTTTAAAGCAATTTCAGATGCAGAAGCAGGAACATCAGGAGCTATGAATCCGGAAAGCGAAACGGCTGCACGGTAGCGTGAAGGATTCAAACGCAAAACATGCACTGCGAGCGCAGCTCCTTGCGAAAAACCAAATGGCACAATGTCGCGATTTGCTGGAATATTTTCACGCACCCACTCGTCGATTGAGACAGCAGCAGCATACATGTCGTAATCTAAATCTTCTCGCTGCGGCACAGCATCGTGGAACCAACTGTAAGCACCTTCTGCCAGCTTAAGCGGAGCGCGTAAAGCAATTGCATCATTATATGGTGCCACTACTCGCAACAAATCCAATAAATCTTCCTCATTAGAGCCCCAACCGTGAAGAAGCAGAAGCAGCGGATGCGTTGGATGAGCTGAAGCATCCCCTTGCGAATACTGTGCATTTGTAACTTTTAAAGGCTCACCAAAATAACCAGGCACAACATGCGATTCACGACCGATATGAGATTTGTAAGAATTGTTATTTGCATTATTGGTATTTAGTTCATCGTTAGCGTTCATTACATCACCGTCGCTTGTAATAAATAGAAGTTTGTACAATACTCGAGAAGTTTGTACAACATTCGCACTTTTTGCACTGCAGTTGCAATATAGTTGCTTTATATTTGCACTATACTTGCACAAAAGGCCAGAATCGTAAGAGGCAAAACCCTTGCAATTCCAGCCTTTTTGACGAGTGCGAACGGCGGGACTTGAACCCGCACGAGCATACGCTCACTGCCACCTGAAGACAGCGCGTCTACCATTCCGCCACGTTCGCATACAAAGTGCAAGGCTATCATATTTAACATAAATTCGCAATATTTAGCCTAGCATTTTGCGCTCAAAACTACTCTCAGCCTTTTGCACCTTTTTCGTAATAATGAGCAAGAGTTTCATCGCGAAACTCTTCAAAATATCCGCCGTCAATAGAAGCTCGAATATCGTCGAGCAGCTTCACAAAGAAACGCTCGTTGTGAATAGTTGCAAGCGTAAATCCGTTCATTTCACTAGCGCGCAGCAAATGATCCACATACATTCTGGAATAATGCGTACAAGTGTAGCAATCGCAGCCTTCTTCAAGCGGACGCTGATCATGCTTAAACTCAGCACGTTTTACGTTGTAGCGACCATGTCGAGTAAAAATTGCGCCGTTCCTTCCGCAACGAGCAGGAGCAACACAGTCGAAAGTATCTCCACCATTCTCAACACACGCAAAAATATCGTCAACTGCGGCAATACCAAGCACGTGACGAGGTCGATTTTCCGGCATAGCATCGCAAATCCATGCGCAAGTATCACCAATAATCCGCTTCTCAATAGCGCCGCCGATTCCAACTCCATCAAAATCTAAAGAAGCAATTTCTTCAGCTGCATGCCTACGCAAATCCTCATAATTCGCGCCCTGCACAACGCCGTATAACGCTTGATAAGGCTTGCCAACGCGCTCCTGCGTTAAACGCTGATGTTCAGCAACACAACGCTTAGCCCAGCGGAACGTACGCTCCACCGATTCCTCCTGGTAGCGACGCGTATTCATCAAAGTAGTAAGCTCATCGAAAGCAAACATAATATCCGCACCCAGCTTATGCTGGATTCCCATAGAAATTTCAGCACTAAAACGGTGCTTGGCTCCGTTAAGAGGAGACTTAAAAGTTACGCCATCCTCGTCAACAAAAGCCATACGCTCCTTACCTGCTGCAATAACATCATCCGACTTCATGCCGGTAACGTCCATTGCAAGAGTCTTCTTAAAACCAGCACCTAAAGAAAGAACCTGAAAACCGCCAGAATCCGTAAAGGTTGGCTTATCCCAGTTCATAAACTTTCCCAATCCGCCAGCTTCGTCAAGAACATCCGCGCCAGGACGTTCGTACAAATGAAAAGCATTTGAAAGCATGCACTGAGCACCCAAATCCTTAATGCTTTCTGGCAACACTGCCTTCATTGCAGCTTGCGTTGCAACAGGTACAAATGCTGGGGTCTGAATATCCCCATGAGGCGTGTGAATTACGCCGGTGCGCCCATAGCGAGCGCCGTCACGACCTTTACCTTCAGCAGTATTGGAAAGTCGCGTTTTAGTTGTAAACGAAAATTCTTTGCGGTCACCAGGTTTCCCCGGCTCAGCTCCGCGTGGATGTTCAAGAAGACTTGTCATAGCATTTACTTTATTAGAAGGCATGACGAGTATAAATAAAAACACGCACAATTTATATTTTTATGTGGCAATATCCAAATT